>NZ_FRDB01000391.1 GCF_900143145.1 Candidatus Sodalis sp. SoCistrobi | reverse complement strand
GCGATGGGTCACCAGGGGCTGCGGCGTCTGGTTGACCAGCGCTACCATGCCCTGCGCAAGCTGGCCGCCTCTACAGCCCCACCGCCAGACACACCCTAACTTCTCTTTTGCCCGGCTTTCCGCCCCAGAGAACAGGATGCGCTTTACCGCGCAGGCTTCCGCACGCCCCTGCCCCAATCCCCCCCTTATTTTCATGCCTCTCCGTCGTTATTTCCTCCACCCCCACCCCTTAATTTCACTAAAACCGACCCCCGGTCTTTTTTATCCACCAACAGATGCAAGGGAAAACGGGTAATAGATAACCCCTATGGAATAGATGCAAAGTAACTGTAAGTTCTTATTACAGAAAAAGAAAACCAAGAGCACCGCTCTGGGGATAACCTCACCACCAACCACACGCTCACCCCTACCCCAAAACCCAAAGGGCTTCGCTTACAGCGGGCACACCCGCGCCGCTCAGTCGCCCAAACTCACAGCCACCTCTGCCACCCAGACGAGCCAATCCAAAAACACCAGCCGCCCCCCACAGTTCTTTTCCCCACCGGGCCAACGGCCCGGCAGAAAAAAGAATTATGGATGCTGTAACTAATCGGGTTCGGGTTTTCGTTTTGGTGATTTCTGGAGGTTTCGGTGGTGGTTGTGTCGCTTTGACGTTCTTTTGTCTCCGACCCTTTGGCTTGTATGTAATAAACATGTGGTGGTTAGCTACTACCGCATGGAGCGGAGTGAGCCAGATTGCCGCCATAAGGCCATGACCTTCGACGAAAGCTATAGTGAATCACCCCGGATAAATTAGAGTCTATACTTTAAAAGTGGAGGTCTCTATGACAACGACCAAACGTTACTCTCCGGAAGTCCGTGAACGGGCAGTTAATCTAGTGCTGGAAACTCAGCATGAGCA
>NZ_FRDB01000103.1 GCF_900143145.1 Candidatus Sodalis sp. SoCistrobi | reverse complement strand
CGGCGACTCCTACGATAATGCGATGGCAGAGAGTATCAACGGGTTGTACAAAACGGAGGTTATCCACCGCGGGAGCTGGAAAAACCGGACGGAAGTGGAGTTGGCCACGCTGGACTGGGTGGACTGGTACAACAACAGAAGGCTGCTCGGGCGGCTGGGTTACATCCCTCCTACTGAAGCCGAAATGAACTATTACGCTTTGCAATTAGCATCAGAGGAAGCGGCGTAGTATTGCCAAAATTACTCTCTAATAAACTCGGGGTTATTCACTTTTTAAAAAGCCGTGAATATTTCAGTTGATGATAGAGCAGGTCCGGCAGAAACTTTGTGGCTGTCTTAGCGATTGGATTTAGCATAATGTTTAACCTCAGAAATTAACAAAGGTATACTCTTGTAGGAGGATAAGATCTGGCTGGTAATGAGGCCTTTTCTAAAGAAGGCATTGAGTATGAAGAGTGATGAAAATTCTGAAAGTAACGTGGCGAATGCTGCTCCTTTTATTCCATATAAGGGGATGAGATAGCTATTGAGGGCGATGTTGAGTACGGCGATAAGCGGCATCTTGACCGCAACAAAACGAAATCCGGCATTCATGATGATCACCCGATAAGCCACGGTGCCCATCACGCTAAAGCAGGTGGTAACCGCGCCTATCAGCAAAATGCCCGCGGCGGCGTGATAGGCTTTGCCGTAGATCAGATCGATAATGGGCCCGCTTAGCAGGCTGACCACGGCGATGACGGGGATAAATGTGCTGATGGCTATCACATACAGCAAATGGATCAGCTCATCGGCCTTGCTGCTACTTTTTTCTCTGACAATGGTCGACATCATGGATGTCACCAGCGCGGATGGAATAATCGCCCAGCCTTGGGTAATAGATTGCGCCGCACTGTATAAGCCGACGGCATAACTCCCCAGATACTTCGCCAGCATAATTTGATCAATGCGCGTATAAATCACAATGGATAAGCTGGAGATGGCCAATGGAAAGCCGACCTGCAAAAGATATAAATGATATTTTTTAATATGCCGTGGCGTTAATTTCATTTTAACTAGACGATTTAACGTCTTTTGTGAATAACTGAATAGTAACCTGCGAATCATGAAGGGCACAAAACTGCGGGCCACAACATAGGCGACGGCAAACCACACCAGGCTCAATTTTAGGTAGACAAAGGTGAGGTTAAGAATGATAAACAGTATAAGAGCACAGTTGTTGATAATAAGATTTATTTTGGATCGTAGAGTGGCATCAAAGAAAATTTTGTAAATATCATGGATGCTGAAAAACGTGCTCAACAACAGCAGGGCCAGAATCACAACCTCATTATGCTTTAGGTTTAGCGATGCCCATATCATTAACGCGGCACTGAAGAGCATAAACATTTTAAATTTTAACTTTACAGATGCCGTCATTAGCCGCATGCCGGAATATCTGTTCTTGGCAATGCGATTAAAAAGGATGTTATCGCTCCCTAGCTGAACAAAAGGCATGATCAGGATAACGATAGACAATAAATAGCTAAAGGCGCCAAAATTAGCCGGCCCCAAGTAACGGGCGACAAACATGGCAGAGATGATACCTCCCCCGGCAAAGCACAATTTTTCAAGAATGATCCAGAATGTATTAAAAATAATCGCCGTCATAGATACCATTTCATAATGAGTGAAAATAAACCGCAGGCAAGGTTGTCTGCTCGCAGGCAAGACTGTCTGCTGCGACGCTTAGGTTAAGCTGCGGTGACGAATATTTCACGCTGTTGCAATATAACTATATCTCGTCGTCAGCACGAACAACTGAAATTACTGTGAAATAAATTTCAGTCGAGGTGATTTCATTTCATATTTCATTTGAGATTATGATGAAATGATCAGCAGCCCGATTTCATATGTGAAAAAACCCGCCAAAGCGGGTTTTTCACCAATGTGCGCTGAGAGTATTAACGTGCCGCACTGGGATTGCAATAAAAGTAGGCGTCTTCCAAGCCACCGCTCGCGCCTACGCAACGGTTTGAATGAAGTAAAAGAGGATTATCATTGACCGAACAGGTGGCGGATAAAGTACTAAGGTCTTGCCAGTCTGCTTTCTCATCTTCACCGCCAGCAAGCGAAATATTCTTGTTAAATAAGTAGGTCAAGGCGGTAGCCATCAATATACAGATTGTCAGACTCACTAAGACTATTTTACGTTTTTGATAATAGAGTCGTTGTGTCAGAGAAAACAGATAACGCCAGACGCCCATTCCCTGTAAACTTTTATCGGGGTAAGCATCTTGATAAAGGTCCGCGGGCGTTTTGGCATGGGCCGGTAGCGCCCATACCGGCTCTGTATGATCAGAGGGATCCATATAAAGTTCGTCAATCACTCTGGGGACCGGCTGTGCCGCTGATGCCTGTTCAGACTGAAGGGATGGCTGTTGGCGGTCGGCTTGGCTATCCGCCTCGCTTCCGGGCAGGGTATAAGGCGGGCTAGAATGCATATCAAATCGATGTTTCTCTTCGATAATATAGCCAACACGCGGGACAGTTTTTATAATTTCGTGTTCTTTGTCGCCTATTTTTTTTACGGATAGATTTTATTGTTTGATTGATTGTAGAATCAGAGCAATAGGTTCCTTTCCAAATTTGATTAACAAACTCTCCTCGCGTAACGGCTTTAGGCGAGTTTTTTACCAATAGGCTCAATATTTGGTACTCTTTCCAACGAAGCCGGGTATGTAGATCGGGGGCGACTTTTACATCAAGGTTATCGACGGTAATAGTTTCTGTAAGTTTCATTTAAAAGTACCTCAGATATTTTTTTTCTTATCGTAATGCTTTCTCATAAGCTATACATGAAAATGAAAACTCAATTAATTTAATTAGATGACATGATTTTCATTTTTTTAAGCGTAATGACACATAAATCCTCCTATGAAGATGAGTGGGTGTGAAGGCTAATCAAAGTTAGTAGAAGGCTTGGCAAGCTGTTAGGGTAATAATTCTTAATTTTTTAGTCAAATTATTCTTTTTAACTTTCAGGCGCTATTGACAGAACGGTATGGATTTATCCGGGTTGCAATACGATTTTGTATGATATTTATCCAAAGATAATTGGCTCAAAAAAATAATTTTGCAATGGGTTTTTGGCTGATTTTGTGAAATTAAATATAAAATATTCAACTTAATGATTTTTAATGTTTTCACATTAATAATGAAATTAATTTTGTAACGATAACGCTTGCTTTGGTTTTTATCAGGATTACGTGAAATTTCATGTCCAGCTTCGTATTTTATCGGCAGGGTAAGAAAATGTGCAGTGTTTTATGCTGCCTGCATTCGCTTAAATAGTGATATTCATTATCCGCCGTCGTCCGGTGCTATTATGAATGCAAGCCGCGGGCGGGCGTCCATTTCATCAATTTTACATAAAATATTTGAGTATTATCCTAACGGCTTTGCCGCGTGAAATATCCTCCACGCGACGAAATACCTCGTTTTCACTAACTTGTGCGCTGCCAAACGACCGGTAAAAGGGGTGTTAAATAGCTAAGAAAAACTGGAGTAATTTAGGATTTTTCCGCCCGATAGTCACCGGGAGTTATTTGTTAAACTTGATCAACGTTACTGTTTAACCTTTTTTAGTTATTCGTTCAGCTGCACGCGTGGAAACGGGGACCCCCCAGCGGTTGATGCTGGGCAAGCGACGTCGAATCTTGAGGTTTTGCGCCGTTGCTGTCTGGCAGCTTCATTGATGCCGGCGGGGGCAGGGATCTGTGACGTGTTTCTGGGCGAAAACACTAGGCTTATGAAACCCAGTAGGCGTCACGGCGATATTTTTGCTACACCGATGGGGCGCCGACATTGCGCATTAGGTTAATCTATGACACTGTCTGCGCCGGTTAACCGCTATAGGTATTAAAATGAATGATTTTTCGCTGGTGTGCCGGGTTATCGGTACCTTGTTTTATCGTCAGCCGCAGGATGAGGTGCTGGCGCCGTTGCTGACGCTTATCGCGCAGAATAAGCTGGCCGAACACTGGCCGCTGAAACAGGATGCGTGGCTTACGTCCATGCAGCAAGCATGTGTTCCCGACGTGCTGCAGCAGGACTTTATGGCGTTGTTTTGCGGCGATGCTCCCAAGGTTTCCCCCTACCGCTCCGACTGGCTTGACGCTGATGAAGGCGAAATTCGCGCGTTTCTGCTTGCTCGCGGTATGCCCTGCGGCGATAAGTCGACCGACCATTTCGGCGCATTGTTGCTGGCGGGATCCTGGCTTGAAGATCAGGCGCAACAGGACGAAACCGAAGCGCAGCGAGAGCTGTTTGACCGTTTTATTCTGACCTGGAGCGAACGGTTTCTTGACAAAGTGGAAGCACAAGCCGACACAGGATTTTATCGTGCATTGGCGATCCTCTGCCGGGAAGCGTTGCCTGAATTACGTGATGAACTGGGCGCCGACGTACAGCTTCAAGGGTAGTGGGCTGCGGAGAAAAGCGGTGCTAGGCAATCGCTGGCGTTATAATCTGAAATAGCTTACGCCTTAACGAGTCAATCAGAGTGGCGACGCGCCCGGAGTCCCCATCATTTCCTGCCGTTTTTAGGGGGACGCCGGATGACGATTCGTCTCAGCATTGCGCCCGCTCCCTCACGTTGACGCCGCTTACGGTGGGCCAGTCTGGCCTAGAAGGAAAACCGTAATGCCTGCCGGGCTTGCCGCCGCGGGATCAGCGGGTAAACGGAATCACCAGCTCGCCGGGCTTGACCTCGAGCCCTCTCGCCAGTTTTTTCGCCAGCGCCTCGCTTTTGCTGCGGCTGGCGTCTAAGCGATAGGCCGGCTGGGTATCAAACCAGCTTTTAAGCGACTGTTGCAGATAAGGTTCCAGCGTACGCAGCGTGCCGGTGAGTTTTTCCGGATTGACCTCATAGTGAACCAACTGCATATCTTTGAGATAAATCGCCCCTTGTTCAACGTCATAATAGGGCTGCGCTTTTAGCGTCAGCTTGACGTCGGCCTGCTGCGATCCGATCAGAGAAACGACGTTGAAGCGGGCATTGCCGGCCAAGGTGACCGTGCCGGGCTCTTCCCTGCCAATTTGGCTGTGTAGATCTTGCAACACGATATCGGCCGAGATAAGGCCCGGAATACCGATGGATTTGTGAAAGTCATTGTGCTGTTGCAGATAGTCATTCACTTTCTGTTCGCTGAGACTGTAATGCGTCAACCTATTACAGCCGCTCAGCAGCAGGCCGCAGGCCACCACCGCCAGCGCAAAGCGTTTACCTGGTTTCATTCCTTCCCCATTGTTGTTACATCCTCACCGCGAGGATTGGCCAAGCATAACACAAATGCGGTGGGGTCAGGGATGGGCAACGCCCCGGGCGGGACGTTACCGATGCGGGCTATTGCGCTATCTTTACGCCGGCTACTACCCCATGCCGACAGGCGGATAGGCCAACCCGGTGCAGATTAAAGCGCCATGCCGACGGGCTGAAACGCCGTGTCGAGAGGCGATACCCTATGTTGGCTGGCTGGCAGGCCAACCGGTGCAAGTCATTGCGCCATGCTGGAAAGCAGGTTGACCTGCGTTTGTTTGGCCATATTATCGCGATAATCAGCGACGCGGGTAGGCCAGTCGATACCGGCGACGATAGTCAACGAACGTAGCCAGGGAAACAGGTGAATATCGTCTTCAGACAATTCGCCGTTGCAGGCATTGGGTTGTTTTATGAGCGGATCCAACTCGCGCAGCTGCTGGCTGATTTTTTTCACTAAACCCGGCGTGTGATCCAGCAGTTGAGCAAAATCCCCCATGCTGGCCTGTTTCTTTTTGATGAAATACTGGCGGGCCTGCTCGGTGGCGAATTCTTCCAGGCTTGCGCGCACGAAACGCGGCAGCAACAGGCGCTGGGCGGTGTCGCTCATGTCTTTCAGCCATTTGCCGATAGCGGGCTGGGTTGGACCGGTCAACAGCGGCTGCCGATCGAGTTGGTCGACATAATGCACGATATCCATGCTTTCCGGCATAAAGCTGCCGTCTTCTTTTCGCAAAATTGGCACCATTTTTTGACCTACCATCGAAATGGGGGTGTTCTCATCATCATTCGCCAAGACTTCCAGCGCGATGGGAATATTTTTGAGGCCAAAAATCATCCGGGCTTTGACGCAAAAAGGGCAGTGCTCATAGATGTATAATTTCATATTGTCGGCACACCTCCCGTGGTGTGTCGGCGCCTGTTGCGCCGACAAGATACTTTGAAAATAAAGTATGGGTAACATTTCGCGTGGGATCAACCGCAGCGCCGCACAGAAGAGCGCGGGTTGAGGTCAGATGCGTAGTTAGGAGCCTTCGCCGCGGCCGTTGAGCATCGCGGGCTCGATAGGGCGCTGCTGGAATTGACGATATAAGCCCAGCAGAGTGATAAAGCCTATCAGCCCCAGCATGAACCAGGGAAGCTGCGGGATCTCAAGCCGGTTGCCGACATCATACAGCCAACCGCCGCCGCTATAGCCGATAGCGCCGCCGAGTGCCAGGCCCAGCCGGCTAAATCCCATATAGCTGCCGCGGGCGCGGTTATCCGCCAGCGAGGCGCCCAGCGTTTCGCGCGCGGGTTCGGCAATGATTGAACCAATATAAAACAGGCCAATCAGCATAAACAGGGCGCGCAGATCCTCAATCAGACCGATGGGAAACAGGCTCAAGAGCATAACGGTCAATCCCGCCATCAGGCGGGTTTCCAGCCTGAAGCGCTTTTCGCTCCAGCGGGCAATGGGGTAGAGCAACGACAGCGACAGCGCCGCTTCGATAGCGTACATCCATTTCACCGCCGCCGGCTGTCCGGCAACCTCATTGACACGAATCGGCAGCATTAACATCACCTGCACCGACAGCATGTAATAGCCGGTCAAGGTCAGGACATAGGTGACAAAACGGTGGTCGCGCAGCACCCGGCGCATCCCTTCCAGCATAGGCGACCGCACGGTGGAAATGCGATAACCCGGCAGCAACCAGGCATTGAAGATGGCGGCAAACACAAACAGCACCGCGCCGGCCAGGCAGACCAGCTTGAAATCATAGCGCAACAGCCAACTGCCGAGCAGCGCGCCGATAACGGCGCAGGCGCTATCTTGCATCATCAATAGCGAATAGAAGCGGCCACGCTCCCACGGACGCGTCAATTTGATCACCAGCGCCGTCCGGGGCGGATCGAACAAGGTGCCCCCGAGCGCGGAAAGCGCGCAGGAAAGCCACAACAGCCAGGGTTCATCGGCTATGCCCATCAAGACAAACCCCAGGGCGCGCATCAGCATACCGGCGATAATCATCGGCTTTGCCCCTAGTCTGTCGGCGAAGGCGCCGCCAAAAATCCCCAGCCCCTGCTGGATAAATTGTCGCAGGCCCAGCGCAATGCCCACCAGCAGCGCGGCCCAGCCGAGTTGATCCACAAAACGGATGGAAATGAGCGGGAAGACCACATAAAAGCCCATTACCACCAGCATATTATCCATTAACAGAAAATATTTACCCAAGCTCCGAGCTTGCGAGACCGACGACATGCTTCACCCTAAGATGCAATAAAGGCTATGAGGACAGCCTATTCTGACCGGAATATTTGTTTAGCGATAGTGTGCTTAGGGATGATATTTTTTAATAGCGCGGAATTAGCAAAGCATATAATTTATTATCAACATTATATTATTTTTTATAAGTGGCGCAGCGCCCCGGTCAGCATAAAACGCGGCATGAGGCTTAGGGAGATCGGCGGCGGGGTGTTTGAGGCCTCAACATCGACCTTCGCGCCGGTGAGAGTCTGTAAAACGGGAGGGTGGAGGAAAGATGTTTGGCTATCGCGCAGCGTCGCCAAAGGTGCGACTGGTCACCGACCGGCTGGTGGTACGTCTGGCCAATGAACGGGACGATTACCGTCTGGCGGAGTACTACGCGGGCAATCGGGATTACCTCAAACCCTGGGAGCCGATTCGCGACGACAGTCATTGTTATCCCTCCGGCTGGCAGGCGCGTTTGGGGATGATCAATGAAATGCATCGCCAGGGCAGCGCATATTATTTTGTCCTGCTCGATCCGTTGGAAACGGAAATCCGTGGCGTGGCGAATTTCAGTAATGTGTTGCGCGGTTCATTTCATGCGTGTTTTCTCGGCTATTCGTTAGGGGAAATGTGGCAAGGGCAGGGGCTGATGTTTGAAGCGCTGCAGGCCGCGATCCGTTATATGCAGCGGCAGCAGCATATGCACCGAATAATGGCTAACTATATGCCGCACAATCATCGCAGCGGCAGTTTACTGGCGCGGCTCGGTTTTATCCGTGAAGGTTACGCAAAAGATTATTTATTGATCGATGGCCAGTGGCGCGATCATGTTTTGATGGCGCTCACTCACAGAGCGGATGGACGCCCGGACGTTGATGCCTCAGGGGAGGGGTATGACATTACGCATTGGTATAATCGGCTTGGGCGGCATTGCGCAAAAAGTGTATTTGCCGCTGTTGAGCAACGCCGCCCGCTGGCGTCTGGTGGGCGCCTTTTCACCCAATCAGCAGCGGGCGCAGCCGCTTTGCGACAGTTATCGCATCCCCTATTACACGCGAATTGATGAACTGGCCCAGCAGTGTGATGCCCTGTTTGTCCATAGCAGTACCGACAGTCATTATCAGGTCGTGAGCAGTCTGCTAGAGCATAGGTATCTACACATCAGGGAGGAGGCTTAAGAGCAACTCTCGCTAAATGAGTAAGTTCTTCCAGACTATATTCCGATAATAATTTTAGTGTATTCAACAAGATGGATAGGCCAGCGAGCAGAGCAGGAGCGCTCTCTCTGCGGCCTCGCTTTTGCTGTCGTCCTGACAAGCGACATATCAGCTGGCGGGCTGCCGCATTTTCTTCTCCTTCAGCGCGTTGCAGCCGCCATACCAGAACAGCAGCCATACTGGCTATTAACAACCTGCGTAGTACGGCTGGCGCGCTGCGCTGAAGCCATGTTTCTACGTCATGTCCGGCACCTTTCAGCAACTTAAAAAATGATTCAATATTCCAGCGCCAGTAATACCAACGAGCTACTTCCTCGCAGGTGATCTCGCTGCAAACGTTTGTAAGCAGCGTCCAGCGTCCCACCACATTACCGAGATCATCCGTAAGCCGAACAACAACCAATCTGACCGTCAGAGGCTCTCCAGGTTGGATTTTTATGCGGCGGCCGGTTTCTTTATCTTTACGCTTCTGCTGCGCAGCTCGGGTTATGACTATCGAGGTTTCACTGATTTCCATATCAGCTTTTTTCCCTTTCCAGTCTACCTGTCCGCATCCGTTGTATGGCAGAAGAGCAGCAATCTCACCAATTTTCAATGAATTACCTTGCCACTCTGCACCATGTCCTTCTTTTCCTCGGATAAGCCAGCATATTCCTTGAGTACTCAACGTCCGCATATGTCCAATAGAGTCACCCTCTCTATCAATTATATGAATCAGCTTTTTACCTATATTAAGCGATTCCACACGGGCAATATCGGTCGTCAAGGCGTCCATATGTGTCTGCCGTTCGGACAGTCCTTCCGCCAACGTTGAATGACAACCGGTTGCATCGGTAAGTGTCTGAGATAGAGGCGCTATTGGCAAACCCGTGCCAGCATCAACCAGCAAGCTGCTTTGAAGTTCATATCCAACATCGCCACCGTGCGTCATTTTTAAGCGTCCGTATTTGGCATGATGGTAAAGAAATTGTAAACGTGACCAATCATGAACAACGAGAGCGTATGGATGCGGGCTAAGCGAAATTTGCTCAAGTGCTAGCGAAATAATTGGCTCATTGAGTTGACTGAAGCTAATTCGCTTATTATTCAGAAAACGCCAGACAGCTTGGGTAGTTGCGAAAGTTGATTTTTGAGCACTTGCGAGGTCTTTAACCGCAGAAGCAAGAAGAGCCGCGGGCGTCATATGCTGTTTAACCAGCGTCTGATATCGGCGGGTAAGGCGAGAGTCAATCCCGCCAACAGATAGGTTGAAATCATTCTGCAAAGTAATAACAGGTATCACGATAAATGTGTAGATACCTATG
>NZ_FRDB01000297.1 GCF_900143145.1 Candidatus Sodalis sp. SoCistrobi | reverse complement strand
TGCTCATGCTGAGTTTCCAGCACTAGATTAACTGCCCGTTCACGGACTTCCGGAGAGTAACGTTTGGTCGTTGTCATAGAGACCTCCACTTTTAAAGTATAGACTCTAATTTATCCGGGGTGATTCATTGTCATAGAGACCTCCACTTTTAAAGTATAGACTCTAATTTATCCGGGGTGATTCAATGTGCCGTTGAACCTGATTATGATTTATGCCTTGTCGGGCGTCTTCTACGCCTTTGGCGGTATGCTGGAAGCGGGGCGTATTGGCAGCGCCACCAACAACCTCGGTTTCATGTATGAACTGGATGCCATTGCGGCTTGCGTGGTGGGGGGCGTTTCATTTGCCGGCGGGGTCGGTACGGTATTGGGGGTGGTTACCGGCGTCATCATCTTTACCGTCATCAACTATGGCCTGACCTATATCGGCGTTAACCCGTATTGGCAATATATCATCAAGGGCGCCATCATTATTTTCGCGGTCGCGCTCGATTCATTGAAATACGCCAAGAAAAAGTAATTATCGCCTCGTTCGGTTCGGCGTGCCGGCGTGGCCCGCGCCCGGCACGATGGCCGCGCGTCAATGCGGCTTCGCGGCGACGTGCTAGCACATGGCACGATTACCGCACGTCAATGCCGCTTCGCGGCGACATGCCCGCGCATGGCACGATGGCCGCACGTCAATGCGGCTTCGCGGCAATGTGCTCACGCATGGCACAATTACCGCACGTCAATGCCGCTTCGCGGCGACGTGCTCACGCATGGCACGATTACCGCACGTCAATGCGGCTTCGCGGCGACGTGCTCGCACATGGCACGATTGCCGCACGTCAATGCCGCTTCGCGGCAATGTGCTCACGCATGGCACGATTGCCGCACGTCAATGCCGCTTCGCGGCAACGTGCCCGGCACTGTCACCCGTGGCCCTGGCGTTATCGTTGTAGCGCCGAGAGAGTTTTCTTGCGCCGTCCCCATGGTTGCCAACGTCGGGCCCGCGCGCTTTAGGGCAGTCGGTCCCACGGTGGCGAACTGGCCACCCTCGCTGCAGTCCCGGTAATGCCGTTTTTCTTTAAACCGCATCAAACCCGCTGGTTACTTTTGGGACCCGTTATCACCGGCCTCTGTCGACGTCTTAACGTCCTGGATTTTGGCCGAACCGGGCAGTACCGGTTTAACCCACTGTGGCTGCTTTTGCTGGATGTCCAACAGCTGCTCCGGCGAGACGGCAGGATACCCTTGCGTGCCCTGCGGAATTTCATGGCGCGCGGGGATGGGGATCAAGGGACCCAGAAAACGCGGCTCCCGTTTCATAAGATACAGATCCGACAGTGCGCCCAGGCGAGCGCCGATTTCACGCACCCGTACAGACAGCATATTTTTCGGCGAAGGCACCGCATAGCATTGCGCCTGTATGCCCATGTTTAAGGCGATAAACAGCGCGCGTTCACAGTGAAAACGCTGGGTAATAATGGTGAAATCGTTGGTGTCAAAGACTTTGCGGGTACGGATAATGGAATCCAACGTCCGAAAGCCGGCAAAGTCCAGCACGATATCGGCGGCGGGCATGCCCTGCGCAATCAGGTCACGCCGCATGGTTACCGGTTCATTATAGCTTTGCAGCGCATTATCGCCGCTCAGCAAGAGGTAATTCACCTTGCCGCTGTTGTAAGCGTTAAGCGCGCCCTGAATGCGATAAAGGTAATACTGATTAATGACGCCGGTGCGGTAATACTTGGCGGTGCCCAGCACTACCCCCACCTGACGGTGCGGCAGGGCCGTCAGATCATCATAGATGAAGGGCGCGGTTTTCCAGCTGATCCAGCGGTCAAGGCCCACCGCCGTCAGTACGAGAACGCCTGCAATAATGAACAGGGTAAAAATCAGGCGTTTCAACATACTATAGCCTTAGCCGGTTCCCGCGAAAATGTCATGGCTCCAAGGCTACTTTACCTATCGGGCTGAAGCAAGGTGTGCAAGGGGCAAGTCAGGCCAATGCCGCAAATTTGCCCCTTTGCCGGCCGGGTTTCCCCGACCGGTTGATGGAGGGTTTAAAAAGAGGTGCGGCGATAATCGCGGTACTGCGGCTGCCAGAAGTTATGCTCGATGGCGAGGGAGAGCGTTTCCTCCGAGGTGACCAGCGCCACCCCGTGAACCTGCGCCGCCTTGGCCACCGCCATGGCGATCACCCGCGACACCGACTGAATATCGTTAATGTCCGGCAGCAGCGCGCCGCCGTCGCCGTTGGCCAACGGTGAGCAATCCGCCAGTGCCCGACTGGCCGCGATCAGCATGGCGTCGGTGACCTGGCCGGCGCCCGAGGCCAAAACGCCCAGACCGATACCGGGGAAAATATAGGCGTTATTACATTGTGCAATCGGGTAGGTTTTGCCCTCAAGCTGCACCTGCGCAAACGGACTGCCGGTCGCCACCAGCGCCGCGCCGTCGGTCCAGCGTAAAATATCTTCCGGCGTCGCCTCAACGCGCGAGGTGGGATTGGACAGCGGCATCACGATGGGACGCTCGCAGTGTTGATGCATATCCCGGATAATCTCTTCGGTAAACAGCCCCGGCTGGCCTGAGACGCCGATCAACACCGTCGGTCTGGCGTTGCGCACCACATCCTGCAGCGAAATGGTGTCACTGTCCAACTGAATAACCCCGAGTTTATTAGAGAGTAATTTTGGCAATACTACGCCGCTTCCTCTGATGCTAATTGCAAAGCGTAATAGTTCATTTCGGCTTCAGTAGGAGGGATGTAACCCAGCCGCCCG
>NZ_FRDB01000331.1 GCF_900143145.1 Candidatus Sodalis sp. SoCistrobi | reverse complement strand
TCATATGCTGTTTAACCAGCGTCTGATATCGGCGGGTAAGGCGAGAGTCAATCCCGCCAACAGATAGGTTGAAATCATTCTGCAAAGTAATAACAGGTATCACGATAAATGTGTAGATACCTATGCCCTGGCTGCCGCGTCAAGGCAGCGCCCGCAGCAACCGCTGGCTAGCCCCTTAAAGCAGCCGGGTTACCGAACACACCCCCCAACGGGCCAGCTGACTTGCGCGCCTTCCGCGTTGTGCCGCGGGGGGCCGGCCTCCCCGGCCTGTAACGTCGGGTCTGTAAATGGGTGCTGTCGCGGCCTGACGATGACTCAAGGTACGGCACGGCGTCAGGTCATCACTCTATCGCGCGGCGGCATCAGCAAAAAACGGCATCCGGCGGACGGGATCATCACGCCATTATCATCCAGCATTTCCAGCGAATTGCCCGCCGGACGGAAAAAGTGCTTTTTGCCCGTCGCATTTTCCACCAGCGTTAATTTGTCGGCGGTACGCGCCCATTGACCCGCGCTGGATTGTACGCGGTCGACGCGGACGCCGGTGCTGTAGAGCTGTTGCATGACAAAGGTGCCATTTTCAGCGAGAAATAATGAGGTTTCAATTGCCTCGCGGTTTTCGCCCGGCAACGTCCCTTGATAATACTGCTGCATGGGCGTAAAGGCCCCATCCGCCGCCGGCGGCGCGATATGGCAGCCGGGCAATACGCTGCCGCTAAGCGTAATGACTAAAATCAATATCAATCTTTTCACCCGGTTCTCCTTTTATCTTCTGGTTAGCGAGAGGGTGGTCGATGATATTATTACATTCAAACTAAATAAAAGTTCTCTACATTATCAGTTAACAGAGTAATAGGGCACTTTCCAGATTATTCTTAATCAACGCGCCGGCTGTCCAGGGTGCTCCCGCGCGGTGATCTGCCGCCGTACCGGGCTAATACGCACGCTACTGCCACACCTCTAAGGCAATCTCCAACTGTTGGTCGGCATGGGATAACCAGATAAGGCCATCCTGCAGCGTCGCCTGCAGCACCATCGAACGCTGCACCAGACTCGCCAGTGCATTAAGCTGTTCATCGTCGATGAAGCGTACCGACAAATTTGCCTGCGCGGACAACAACGGCTGGTTTTGCTGCCACCAAACGCGGGCGGCGCGCGCATTATAGGCGTACAGCACGACATGACGGGCCTGATGGCAAGCCTTGCGTAAGCGTTTTTCGTCCGGCAGGCCCAGTTCAATCCACCATTCCACTGCGCCATGGTCATTTCGCCACCACAGCGCCGGCTCCTCTTCCGCGCTCAGTCCACGGGTGAATTCCAGGCGCTCGTGGGCGTGACATAGCCAAGCCAGTAACCGCAACATCATTCGCTGCGGGGTTTCCGAGGGGTGTTGCGCCAATACCAGATTGGCTTCAGAATAATAATTGCGGTCCATATCGGCAATATTGACCGTGGCTTTGTGGATGGTAGCTTTCAGCGCCATTGTGATTTCCCTTTTTTGGTGATGACGGCAGTGTACTCGACTTCGCCGGTTGGCGGCCAGCAGCGCCGGTTTACGGGCCTGTTGACCGCGACGTCCGCGCCTTTTCTTAAAGGATTGGCGGCGCTCTGTGCTATAGTCGTTTAAGGAATAACTGTTGATTGATGTGTGGGATCGCCGGCAATTCGCGGTCTATCCTTCCTCAGGGAACAGGCGGCATTTACCGCCCAATAAATGTAGGTGAGCGCTTATGACTATGAATGAAGAATATCAGCCCATTAACTGTGATGACTACGATAATCTTGAGCTCGCCTGTACGAGCCATTGGGTATTGAACCTGACGCTCCGTAACGGGGAAACAGTGGCCGGCGCGGCACGCGAAATGCTGTCGAGAAAGCGCGTTGAATATCTGGTGATCGAGCAGGCGGGCGTCAGACAGGACATCCGGCTGGATCATATTGCCAGTTTCACCCATCCCGAACTGGGCACCGTGGTGGTCAGCGCAGAATAACCCCCTCCCCCTTGTGCATAGGTATCTACACATTTATCGTGATACCTGTTATTACTTTGCAGAATGATTTCAACCTATCTGTTGGCGGGATTGACTCTCGCCTTACCCGCCGATATCAGACGCTGGTTAAACAGCATATGAC
>NZ_FRDB01000093.1 GCF_900143145.1 Candidatus Sodalis sp. SoCistrobi | reverse complement strand
CATAGGTATCTACACATTTATCGTGATACCTGTTATTACTTTGCAGAATGATTTCAACCTATCTGTTGGCGGGATTGACTCTCGCCTTACCCGCCGATATCAGACGCTGGTTAAACAGCATATGACGCCCGCGGCTCTTCTTGCTTCTGCGGTTAAAGACCTCGCAAGTGCTCAAAAATCAACTTTCGCAACTACCCAAGCTGTCTGGCGTTTTCTGAATAATAAGCGAATTAGCTTCAGTCAACTCAATGAGCCAATTATTTCGCTAGCACTTGAGCAAATTTCGCTTAGCCCGCATCCATACGCTCTCGTTGTTCATGATTGGTCACGTTTACAATTTCTTTACCATCATGCCAAATACGGACGCTTAAAAATGACGCACGGTGGCGATGTTGGATATGAACTTCAAAGCAGCTTGCTGGTTGATGCTGGCACGGGTTTGCCAATAGCGCCTCTATCTCAGACACTTACCGATGCAACCGGTTGTCATTCAACGTTGGCGGAAGGACTGTCCGAACGGCAGACACATATGGACGCCTTGACGACCGATATTGCCCGTGTGGAATCGCTTAATATAGGTAAAAAGCTGATTCATATAATTGATAGAGAGGGTGACTCTATTGGACATATGCGGACGTTGAGTACTCAAGGAATATGCTGGCTTATCCGAGGAAAAGAAGGACATGGTGCAGAGTGGCAAGGTAATTCATTGAAAATTGGTGAGATTGCTGCTCTTCTGCCATACAACGGATGCGGACAGGTAGACTGGAAAGGGAAAAAAGCTGATATGGAAATCAGTGAAACCTCGATAGTCATAACCCGAGCTGCGCAGCAGAAGCGTAAAGATAAAGAAACCGGCCGCCGCATAAAAATCCAACCTGGAGAGCCTCTGACGGTCAGATTGGTTGTTGTTCGGCTTACGGATGATCTCGGTAATGTGGTGGGACGCTGGACGCTGCTTACAAACGTTTGCAGCGAGATCACCTGCGAGGAAGTAGCTCGTTGGTATTACTGGCGCTGGAATATTGAATCATTTTTTAAGTTGCTGAAAGGTGCCGGACATGACGTAGAAACATGGCTTCAGCGCAGCGCGCCAGCCGTACTACGCAGGTTGTTAATAGCCAGTATGGCTGCTGTTCTGGTATGGCGGCTGCAACGCGCTGAAGGAGAAGAAAATGCGGCAGCCCGCCAGCTGATATGTCGCTTGTCAGGACGACAGCAAAAGCGAGGCCGCAGAGAGAGCGCTCCTGCTCTGCTCGCTGGCCTATCCATCTTGTTGAATACACTAAAATTATTATCGGAATATAGTCTGGAAGAACTTACTCATTTAGCGAGAGTTGCTCTTAAGCCTCCTCCCTGATGTGTAGATACCTATGCCTTACAGGCCCGGCCCGAGACCGAGACGTTCACCGCGATAGCTGCCGTCCAGAACGCGCTGCCACCACTCACGATGGGTCAAATACCACTGCACGGTTTTCGCCAGGCCGCTGTCAAAGGTTTCTTGCGGCCGCCAGCCTAATTCCCGGCCAATTTTGCCGGCGTCAATCGCATAGCGCCGGTCATGCCCCGGCCGATCTTCTACACGCGTAATGAGTTGCCTGAACGCCGTGACGCCGGCGGGATGAGGCGCGCCGGCCTGCTCCAACAGTGCGCACAGCGCCTCGACCACCTCAATATTGCGCCGCTCGTTATGACCGCCGATGGTATAGGTTTCACCGGGACGGCTGCGGGTCACCACCTGATAGAGCGCGCGGACATGATCTTCCACATACAGCCAGTCACGAATCTGGCCGCCGTCGCCGTACACCGGTAACGGCTTGCCCGCCAGCGCGTTGATAATCATCAGCGGAATCAGCTTTTCTGGGAAATGATAGGGGCCATAATTATTGGAGCAATGGGTTACCAGCACCGGCAGACCGTAGGTGCGCATCCAGGCGCGCGCCAAATGATCGCTGGCGGCTTTCGAGGCGGAGTAAGGGCTGCTGGGGGCATAGGGCGTGCTTTCGTTAAACCGGCTGCCGTCATCGGGCAAATCGCCGTACACTTCATCGGTGGAGACATGATGAAAGCGAAAGGCGGCGCGGGCGGCGGTGGGTAAAGCCTGCCAATATTCGCGCGCCGCTTCCAAAAGAATCGAGGTGCCGGTGATATTGGTGTCGATAAACGCCGCCGGACCGTCAATGGAGCGATCGACATGGCTTTCCGCCGCCAGATGCATAATGGCGTCAGGCTGAAACTCCGCGAGCAGTCGCGCCATCGCCGGGCCATCGCCGATATCGGCGCGGGCGAAGCGATAATGGGGATGCCCCGCCACCGGCGCCAACGAGTCCAGATTGCCGGCATAGGTCAACTTGTCGACGACCAGCACCCGATCGTCGGTAGCGCCAAGGATATAGCGCACCAGCGCCGAGCCGATAAACCCCGCGCCGCCGGTAATCAGCAGGCGTCTCATCGCCAGACTCCCCGGGTATCCACCACCCAGCGCTGGTGAATGTCACCAGGCGCCAGGGCGCGAAACTGTTGATGATCCACCAGCATCACCAGCACATCGGCGGTCGCCAGCGCCCGATCGCGGTCCACCAGCGTGACCAGCCCGTCCAGCGATGCCGGCAATGCATGGACATTCGGCTCCACCGCCAGCGTCTGGCCGCGATGCCAGCGGGCAATCAGCTGCGTCACGTGCAGCACGGGGCTTTCGCGCAAATCGTCGATATCGGGCTTAAACGCCAGCCCGAAGCAGGCGATGGTCACATCGCTACTGCCGCGCCCGCTGTCGTTGAGGCAATCCGCCACCGCCGCCTTTACTTTGTCCACCACCCAGTCGGGCTTATCATCGTTGACCTGGCGGGCGGTGCGGATAAGGCGCGCCTGTGCCGGGTTCTGCGCCACAATGAACCAGGGATCCACCGCGATACAATGGCAGCCGACGCCCGGCCCCGGCTGCAAGATATTGACCCGCGGATGGCGATTGGCCAGCGCTATCAGTTCCCAGACATTAATCTGCTGTTCCGCACAGAGCACCGACAGTTCATTGGCGAAGGCAATATTGACATCGCGGAAGCTGTTTTCGGTCAGTTTACACATTTCGGCGGTACGGGCATGGGTGACGACGCACTCCCCTTCCAGGAAAATACGATACAGCTCGGCGGCGCGCGCCGAGCAGCGCGGCGTCATACCGCCAATCACCCGGTCATTTTTAATCAGTTCCACCATCACCTTGCCGGGCAGCACGCGCTCCGGGCAATAGGCGATATTGATATCCGCCGCTTCGCCCACCTGCTGTGGGAAGCTCAGATCGGGACGTGCGTCGGCCAGCCAGCCGGCCATCTGTTCGGTTGTCCCCACCGGCGAGGTGGATTCGAGGATCACCAGACAGCCCGGCGTTAATACCGGTGCTAACGCTAACGCCGCCGCCTGCACATAGCTGAGATCCGGTTGATGATCGCCTTTAAAAGGAGTTGGGACGGCAATCAGGAACGCGTCCGCCGGCTGCGGCTGGCTTACCGCCCGGAGCCACCCCTCGCGCACGGCTTCAGTTACGACACGGTCCAAATCGGGTTCAATAATATGAATAGCGCCGCGGTTAATGGTATCCACCGCGTGCTGATTGGTGTCTACGCCTATGACCCGCTTGCGGCGCGAGGCAAACGCCGCGGCGGTGGGCAGACCGATATACCCCAGTCCAATGACGGAAATTGTGTCAAAACTCATGGATTCACCTGCTATCTTTTTTTAATACCGTGATAATCCGCTCACAGGCGTGGCCGTCGCCGTAGGGGTTATGTGCCCGGCTCATCCGTTGATACGCCTGGGCATCATTCAGCAGCTGCGATACCGCCTGGTGGATCGCCTGCTCGTCCGTCCCTACCAGCCGCACGGTGCCGGCCGCCACCGCCTCCGGTCGCTCGGTGGCATCACGCATCACCAGCACCGGTTTGCCCAGAGAAGGCGCTTCTTCCTGAATGCCGCCGGAATCGGTCAGAATAATCGTGGCGCGATCCATTAAATACACGAACGGCAAATAGTCTTGCGGATCAATTAATTTTATATTGGCGATACCGCTAAGCATACGGTTAACCGGTTCGCTGACGTTAGGATTGAGGTGCACCGGGTAAACCACCTGTACGTCGGGATGATCGAGCGCAATGCGCGCCAGGGCGGCGCAAATGCGCTTGAAACCGTCACCAAAACTCTCGCGGCGGTGGCCGGTAACCAAAATCATCTTCTGCACGCCATCGAGAAAAGCGTAACGCCGCTCCAGACTGGCGCGCAGTGCCGCGTCGCTCATGACACGATCACGCACCCAGAACAGCGCATCGATAACCGTATTGCCGGTCACCGCAATTCGTGCCGCCGGCAGTCCCTCCGCCAGCAAATTGGCGCGCGCGTTTTCGGTCGGCGCAAAATGCCAGCGGGCCAGATGGCCGGTCAATTTGCGATTCGCCTCCTCCGGCCACGGGGAAAGCAGATCGCCGGTACGCAGGCCCGCTTCCACATGGCCCACGGGAATATGCTGGTAAAACGCCGCCAGGCTGGCGGCCAAGGTGGTGGTGGTATCGCCATGCACCAGCACGACATCCGGGCGGAAATCTTCCAGCACCGGCTGCATGCCGGTCAAAATACGGCTGGTTATCTCACTCAAGCCCTGTGCCGGGCGCATGATATCCAGATCGTAATCAGGCACGATCGCGAACAGGCGCAACACCTGATCCAGCATCTCGCGATGCTGGGCCGTCACGCAGACGCGGGTTTCAAAGGCCGGATCATTGGCCAGAGCCAGAACCAGCGGCGCCATTTTAATGGCTTCCGGCCGTGTGCCAAAGACGATCAACACTTTCACAACAGTTCCCTTCATTCTGAGCAAAGCCGGCTACGGCTTAGAATTCGGTGGGCCGCGCGGCTAACGGCAGCGGTCTATTCCGACAGTTTCATGCCTGTCGGCGGCATTAACGACGGCGCGCCAGCGCGACTCCCGCACCGATCAACGACCCCACGGCGCCCCACAGAATAAGCAGGAACAGGCGGCGTGGCTTATCGCGTTTTACCGGCTCTTCAGGGGTCCTTAGATAACGGTAGGTCTTGAAGCTTTTGTTCAATACCGGCCCTACATTGAGGGTAGTCAACATCGCGCGGTTTTGGTCGTAATCGGTATCATAGGCCGGTCCGGCCGCCTGCAGAGCGTCCAGACGTGCCTGCAACAGCGGGTGCCCCAACAGGAACAGTTCGGATTGAGGCAAACTGTCGGCGGCGACATCGGTCCGGCTGCGATCGATGCCCTGCGCGTGCGCCAGTTTCAGCGCTTGATTAAGCTGTAGCTGCTCGCGATGGTAAACCGCCGCGGCCACTGCCTCCTGCCGTTTTACCTGCGCCTTGAGCGAGACGGTGCGCGCAGCCCAGGCGGCCACAACGTCCTCATTGAGGTGGTTGGCCGCACGCTGGTTGGCGAAATCCACATAGCGCCGCAACAGTTGATTGGCGTCCGGCGCGGTTTCCGCCACCAGCCGCGCGCTGTCCGGCAGCTTTTTCACGTCGTCACGCGGCAGGAACTGAATGGCGTTTATCAATTCATCTAGCAGCACCGCGTCGGCATGCACGTCGCCCTTTTTACGCGCCTGGTAATAGGGGCTGGCAAGCCAGAAATCCCGTCGGGTATCATAGGAAGCGAGCTGGCGCAAAAACTCCTGATAGGCCTCGTTGGCTATCGAAAGAGTGTCGGTGGTCGGCAACGCGGTATTTTTCACATCCAGATTGCGCAGAAACTGCTGCTGGGAGAAGTAGCTGCCCAGCACATTCACCGTAGGTTTGTCGGTAATGGCGATGGCGGTCCACTCCTGGCGCACCACCAGAGAGTAAATCAATGCGCCCAGTGCAAACACGACAGCACAGGCGATAACGGTGAGTTTGCCGCGCCACAGGGCACACAGCAGGCCGCGCAAGTCCAGTTCATTGTCGATAGCCTGTTCCCGGCCGGCGGAAGATGGTGAGCTTGCAGGTGTCATTTTCGCCCCGAATTTCCGTTTAAGGTGGTGCTTTTTTTATATTGGCTGAGCCGACGCTTGGTCCGCTTGACGAAGCGGGCAACCCGCCAGGCGCATTTCAGTACGTAGCCATACAACAAAAACACCCCGATCCACAGCAACAGCATGACCGACTCCGGCCAGCGCAGCCAACGCTCTCCCGCCACGCCGAAAAACGCTAACAGCGCGGCGGTAAGCGTGATAATAATAAACGCCTGGCGCGAGCTGAAACCCGCGCGCATGATGAGATGGTGGATATGCTGCCTGTCCGGCGCAAACGGGCTCATGCCTTTGCGCATCCGGCGGTACATGATGGCTATCATATCCATCAGCGGCACGGCGATAATCCACAGCGCGGTCACGGGATTCATCGGATGCCCCCAGCCTTGGGTGCTTTGCAGCAGCAGCCAGATGATGGTGAAACCGATCATGGTGCTGCCGGCATCCCCCATAAATACTTTATAGCGCCGGCCGAAAACCCCCAGGTTCAGTAAAATATAGGGCAAAACGGCGGCAATCATGGCAAAGCACCACAGCGCCAGGCCGGGATTATTATCAAGCGAAAGCAGGATACCCATCGCACCGAGGGACACGCAGGAGAGCCCGCCCAGCAGTCCGTCAATGCCGTCCACCATATTGAAGGCGTTGATCGCCGCCCAGACGGCAAACAGCGTCACCAGGTAGCCAAAAGGGCCCAGCACCATCTCCCATGGTCCGAAGATATAGCCCAGGCTATTGATATAGCGGCCGCTGAACACCATCATCGCCACCGCGACCAGGGCCTGGATAATGGCGCGCGCCACCACGCTGATATCGAACCGATCGTCGAGCGCGCCGGTCACTACCAGGACGCCCGCGCACATGAGATACAGCGCGACATGGGGAATATAATGATCAGTATAGAGAAAGGCGAAGCAGATGCCGGCATATATGGAAATACCGCCGACCAGGGGGATCTGCCCCTGATGGCGTTTGCGGTAGTTGGGCTTGTCAACCAGGCCTATTTTTTTGGCAACCTTGCGCGCTAAAAACAAAAAGAGCAAAGAAAACAGAAAAATAGCAACAAAATCAGTACTCATATTGAGTATGTTCACAATAGAAAGCTCTCTGCATCCATCAGGCCGTTCAATGCGTCACCATGGTTTACGCCTCAACTCCGATGCCTTACCCGTCACTGAGTTTTGTGACAACGAAATAGGGTTTCTGTTATCTCTTTATTTTCCACCTGAATCTCCGTCAGGCGTGCAGATAGGATCAAAATCGCCCGGACAGCTGAGAGGCATGTAACCGGGCACACCAAAGATGTGACTATCCTAGCATCAGAAACGAAAAACGCCACGTTCTCACGTGGCGCTACCCGAGTTTTTGTGACTTACGAACGTTTCATCATGTCAAAGAATTCGTCGTTGGTTTTGGTCATCGCCAACTTGTTCATCAGGAATTCCATCGCATCGATTTCACCCATGGGATGAATGATTTTGCGCAGGATCCACATTTTCTGCAGCTCTTCCTGGGTGGTGAGCAATTCTTCTTTACGGGTCCCCGAGCGGTTGTAATCGATCGCCGGGAAAACGCGTTTCTCAGCGATTTTACGCGACAGGTGCAGTTCCATGTTACCCGTTCCCTTGAACTCTTCGTAAATCACTTCGTCCATCTTCGAGCCGGTGTCGATAAGCGCGGTGGCGATGATGGTCAGGCTGCCGCCTTCTTCCATATTGCGCGCGGCGCCGAAGAAACGCTTCGGACGATGCAGGGCGTTGGCGTCCACACCACCGGTCAATACCTTGCCGGAAGCGGGCACAACGGTGTTGTAGGCGCGCGCCAGACGGGTAATGGAGTCCAGCAGGATAATAACGTCTTTTTTATGCTCAACCAGACGCTTGGCTTTTTCAATCACCATTTCAGCGACCTGCACATGACGAGAGGCCGGCTCGTCAAAGGTCGAGGCGATCACTTCGCCTTTCACCAGACGCTGCATTTCGGTCACTTCTTCGGGACGCTCGTCAATCAGCAGCACCATCAGCACGCAGTCGGGATGGTTATAGGCGATGCTTTGGGCAATATTTTGCAGCAGCATGGTCTTACCGGCTTTCGGCGGCGCCACGATAAGCCCACGCTGACCGCGACCGATAGGCGAGGCCAGATCCAGAACGCGCGCGGTCAGGTCTTCGGTAGAGCCGTTGCCGCGCTCCATGCGCAAACGCGAATTGGCGTGCAGCGGCGTCAGGTTTTCAAACAGTATCTTATTGCGGGCGTTTTCCGGCTTATCATAGTTGACTTCGTTAACCTTCAGCAGCGCAAAGTAACGCTCACCCTCTTTCGGCGGGCGGATCTTGCCGGAAATGGTGTCGCCGGTACGCAGGTTGAAACGGCGGATCTGGCTGGGAGAAACATAGATATCATCGGGGCCGGCAAGGTAGGAACTGTCGCTGGAGCGGAGAAAACCGAATCCGTCCTGCAAAATTTCCAGCACGCCATCGCCGAAGATATCCTCGCCGCTCTTGGCATGCTGCTTGAGGATGGCGAAGATGATGTCTTGTTTACGCATGCGGGCCAGGTTTTCCAGCCCCATATTTTCGCCGAGGGTCACAAGCTCTGAAACCGGCGTATTTTTTAATTCGGTAAGGTTCATAATGGTGGGTTCTTAAACTCGGGGTATATCTGGAACTGATTTTGTGGATGGTATGGCAGCGTAAAATCGTGCCTGTCTATGGCATTTAATCCCGGTATATCCCGTTTGGGCTGATGAACAGCGACTCATGCAATATGAATAACAAGAAGACTGAGATTAAGAGTGCCTAACAACGGATTAATTTAAATCCCGCCTGCCTGACGCCTCGTTGGTCACGTTTGGTGCTTTCTTACAACGGGGTGCGGGCAAAGAGTAAAGCTCAGATTCAAACTACAGGTAAGATCACAATGCAGTGTGACATAAACTTAGCATGGTTCTTGATGGGCGTCTAGCGGTCAATATGAGAAATTGAGAAATGCTTATGAACGCCAGAGCCCGGAGGAAGATTTGCAATACCGCTTACAGATTTGCGTTAAGGAACTCTTTCAACTGTCCTTTGGACAGGGCGCCAACCTTGGTGGCTACCACTTCACCATCGCGGAACAACAACAGGGTTGGAATGCCGCGGATACCATACTTCGGTGCAGTGGCCGGATTCTCGTCGATGTTCAATTTAGCGATGGTCAGTTTGCCGTCGAATTCATCAGCAACTTCTGCCAGAATAGGCGCAATCATTTTACAAGGACCACACCATTCCGCCCAGAAATCGACCAGAAATAGCCCTTTGGCCTGTAATACGTCCTTTTCGAAGCTGTCGTCACTAAGATGAATAATTTTATCGCTCATGTTTTACTCCACAGGATTATCGTTACCTGCCGTTGCAGCAATGGCCAACAACAGGTTGACTTTATTTCACTGTATACACTTTCGTAATGCAATAGTTAACTGTTATTCTACCACACTATGAGCAAAACACACTTAACAGAAAAGAAGTTTTCCGACTTAGCCCTGCACCCGCTGATCATTGAAGCACTTGATTCTAAAGGCTTTAATAATTGTACGCTCATTCAAGCGCTGACTTTGCCCATTACGCTTGCAGGCAAAGACGTCGCGGGCCAGGCGCAAACCGGTACCGGCAAAACGCTGGCCTTCCTAACGGCCACGTTTCATCATTTACTCACCCAGCCCGCCGTCGAGGGACGCCAAACCAATCAGCCCCGCGCGCTGATCATGGCGCCTACCCGCGAGTTGGCGGTGCAAATCCATTCCGATGCCGAACCATTAGCCCAGGCGACCGGCCTGAAAATGGGGTTAGCCTACGGCGGCGATGGTTATGATAAGCAGTTGAAAGTGCTGGAAACCGGGGTGGATATCCTGGTGGGCACCACCGGCAGGCTGATTGATTATACCAAACAAAACTACGTCAATATGGGCGCCATACAGGTCGTGGTGCTGGACGAAGCCGACAGGATGTTCGACCTCGGCTTTATCAAAGACATCCGCTGGCTGTTCCGCCGGATGCCCGCCGCCGCCGGACGGCTGAATATGCTGTTCTCCGCCACGCTCTCCTATCGCGTGCGCGAGCTGGCCTTCGAGCATATGAATAACGCCGAATATGTCGAAGTGGAGCCGCTGCAGAAAACGGGCCACCGCATACAAGAAGAGCTGTTTTATCCCTCTAACGAGGAAAAAATGCGGCTGCTGCAAACGCTGGTCGAGGAAGAATGGCCCGACCGCTGTATTATTTTCGCCAATACCAAGCACCGCTGCGAGGATATCTGGGGCCATCTGGCCGCTGACGGTCATCGCGTCGGGCTGCTGACCGGCGATGTTTCGCAGAAACGGCGCCTGCGCATCCTGGAAGAGTTCACCCAGGGCGTGCTGGATATCCTGGTGGCGACGGACGTGGCCGCCCGCGGACTGCATATTCCATCCGTGACCCACGTTTTCAACTACGATTTGCCCGACGATTGCGAAGATTATGTGCACCGTATCGGCCGCACCGGACGGGCCGGCGAGAGCGGTTGCTCCATCAGCCTTATATCTTGATCATTGACTTTCAAAGGTTAATGATCCCCAACTGATCATTGGGATGTTACCGGTGAGTTTGTACTCTGCCTTAAGCTTACAGCTTGTACGTCAGATTAAACCCTGGTGACATATT
>NZ_FRDB01000070.1 GCF_900143145.1 Candidatus Sodalis sp. SoCistrobi | reverse complement strand
CGGCGACTCCTACGATAATGCGATGGCAGAGAGTATCAACGGGTTGTACAAAACGGAGGTTATCCACCGCGGGAGCTGGAAAAACCGGACGGAAGTGGAGTTGGCCACGCTGGACTGGGTGGACTGGGTGGACTGGTACAACAACAGAAGGCTGCTCGGGCGGCTGGGTTACATCCCTCCTACTGAAGCCGAAATGAACTATTACGCTTTGCAATTAGCATCAGAGGAAGCGGCGTAGTATTGCCAAAATTACTCTCTAATAAACTCGGGGTTATTCAGTTGCGCCACGGCCTGCCCGGCCGCCGCAATCGGATACATCCCCGCTTCCGCCCGCGTGGCGTCCGGGCAGGTGCGTAGAGCGGGGAATGGCACAAAAAAAAGACCGGGTTTCGCCTCGATTTGGGAAATAGCCTGCATCATTGACCTTTTTTGTAGCGCCTGCCCGGCGCCTAGATACGCCAATCGGCGCCTAGAGCGCTTTTCGTAGCGTGATATTAATACGATGCGGCCCTACGAGGGAATGATAGCCTGCTTTAATCGGCAGAATACCGTGGAAGCGAAGCCGCGCAGGGCCGCCCCATACCACCACGTCGCCATGGGCCAGCGGGATACGCTGCGCGGGCTCGCCGCGCTGTAGACCGCCGAACTGAAACACCGCGGGCAGGCCCAGGGATACCGACACGATGGGTGCGCCAAAGTCATGTTCATCTTTATCCTGATGCAGAGACAGTTTACTGCCGACATCGTAGCGGTTCATTAAGCAGGCATCGGGCACAAAGCGGGCAAAACCCGCCTGCTGTGCAGCCTCATCCGCCAGCGCCATCAGGATGGCCGGGATCGGCGGCCAGGGGTGGCTGTCGCGCGGGTTACGCTGTGTATAGCGATAGCCGTGGTCGTCGCTGTTCCAGCCGTGGCCGCACCAGCTCATCGCTACCGACATGGTGTAGCCCCCCGGCGTCGTCATATGTCGCCACGGCACCTCGGCCACCACAGACTGCACCGCCGCCAGCAGTGCGCTCCCGTGTTCACGCACGAAACCGTGCAGCACCACCGCCCCCGGCGCGATGGTTTCCCGCCAGGGCGGCGGCGCCGCGTCTTCAAAAAGATCCAATGTCATAGCTGAACCCTGTACAAATACCCAGTATTCAGTTTAGCCTTTTGCGCGCCATTGTCCAGTCTGCGTCGGCAACCCCTTCATCCACCAGCACCGCCGATGGCGGGGCGCGATCCATCTGGCATGCCACGGCGCGAGCGCGTTGGCGCCCACGGCGGTTTGCCTGACGCTTTAGCCTGCTTGCCGCAGCGCGAAGCAAGGCGGCGACGCTGAGAAGTCGGCGCCTGCGCATCAATGCGCTTGGGCAGCAACCCCGCCTGCGTGAAGACATCGGCGATGCGCTGCTGCTCCAGGAGGCTTTCGCGGGTCACCGGCACCACGCGGTAGCTGCGATGCGCGTTGGCCTGCTCTACCGTGGCTGGGTCAAGATTGCCCCACAGCGGGCCCAGCAGCTGCGCCGCCTCTGCGGGATGGGCGGTTACCCAGGTGCCGGCCTGCGTCAGTTGGCGGTAAATCAACGCCAGCACCTCGGGATGCTGTTTGGCAAAGGCGCTGGAGGACAGGTAATAACGCTGGTAGCTGGCCAGTCCCTGACCACCGGCCAGCACGCGGGCATTTTGCCGGCGTTCGGCGCTGGAGACAAAGGGTTCCCAGGTCACCCAGGCATCCACTTTACCGGTCTGAAACGCCGCCAGACCATCCGCCGGGGTGAGATAGGCCGGTGTTATATCGTTAAAGGTCAAATGCGCCTTTTCCAGCGCGGCGATAAGAAGATAATGGCTGCCGGCCGCCTTGGTCACCGCGATGCGTTTTCCTTTCAAGTCCGCCAGCGTCTTCAGCGGCGAGTCCTGGGGGACCAGAATGGCCTGTGCGTCCGGGGAAGGCTCCTCGCGGGCGAAATAGGTCAGGTCCGCCCCCGCCGCCTGGGCGAATACCGGAACGGTGTCGGCCACATCGGCGGAGATATCCACATGGCCGATATTGAGCGCCTCCAGTAACGGCAGACCGCTTGAAAATTCATACCAGCTGATTTTCACGCCCTGTTGCGCCAGGCGTTGTTCCAGCGTGCCTTGCAGTTTCAATAAGGACATCAAGGTGGAGGATTTTTGATAGCCGATACGTAGCGTGGTTTCCGCCCGCGCAGCGGCCAGCGTTCCGATTCCCAGCATGAATAGCAGCGCTAGCAGCGCTTTGCGGCGGCCAAAGGTAAAGTGAAACATAGTGATTCCCTGAAAAGTGAGGTGATATTAAGCTCCGGCAGTTGCTATGCGCTGTCAAAGGACAAAAACAGCTTAACAAAGTCATCCGCCGGTAAAAGCCGCCGAACGCACCCTGCGCCACGCTGTTGAGTGCATTTTTGGTCCGACCAAACAGCAAAAAAGTGTGACAGACATCGTGAACAAACGCTTTGGGTCGCTTGGCGCGTTGCCCTTTGTTAAATAAAGATTACCTTTATGTGGCCGATATGGAAATTATCCAATTTGGTCCGACCAACTGCGCTCCCCCTGCGGGCTTCGCTTTCGGTGCCAGGCACTGCTGCTCTTACCGAGCCCTGCGGTAAACGGGTTTGTCGCCCTCTCACGGCGCGGCGTTGCGGTAAATGCCGTGACCGCCGTCGCGGTGGTCCAACGGCGCGATGGGTCTGGAGCAAGGCGCGGCAACCGCCGCGCGGCCATCGCGCTTATCGTGGCGCTACGGCGTCGGCAAGGTGAGCAGGAGACAGCGTCGGGCGGTCATCGGTGTCGCCGTTGGCGTCGCCATGGGCTCAGGGTATTCGGCCGCCAGTGTCCGGTGCCATAAAGGAAAGTGATGGAGCGGAATAATCATGACTACTGACACCCCCCCCACGTCTGGCGGACCGCATTGCGCGCCAGCTTGAGCGATTAATAGCCCAGCGGCCGTTTGCGGCGGGGGCGCGCTTACCCGCCGAGCGTCAACTGGCGTCCGAGCTGGGCGTCAGCCGCTCCTCGCTGCGGGAAGCTATCCAAAAACTGATTAGCCAGGGGCTGCTGGTAAGCCGTCGCGGCGGCGGTACCTTTGTGTTGGATAACGGCCAGCTTTGGACGCAGCACCGGATCGTCCTGCCGCTACAGCCTTTAATGGCGGAGGATGCTGATTATCGTTATGACGTGTTGGAGGCGCGACAGACCATCGAAGCCGGTACCGCCTGGCACGCCGCGTTACGCGCGACAGAGGAAGACAAAGCCCGGCTGCAGGCCTGTTTCGACGCCACACGGCGCGTGCGCGACCAGGATGATCCCGAGCAGGCGGCGCAGGCCGATGTCCGCTTTCATCTGACCATCGCCGAAGCGTCGCATAACCTGGTGCTGCTGCAAACGATGCGCGGCCTTTTTACCTTGCTGCAAACCTCGGTGCAGCAAAGCCGCCAGCGGATGTATACCCGCCCCGCCCATTTCGCCCGTCTGACGGAGCAGCACCAGACGTTGTTGGACGCTATTCTCGCCGGCGATGCTCCCGCAGCGCGCCAGGCGGCGGTGGCCCATTTGGACAGCGTGCATCAGACGCTCAGGTCTTTACAGGAAGAAGACGCGCGCCTGGCCCGTCTTGGCCGTTTTCCCCCCTCCTTCACCGAGACATATTGAGAGAGCTATGATCATTTCAGCAGCGAACGACTATCGCAGCGCGGCCGAACGTAAACTGCCGCCTTTTTTGTTCCATTATCTGGACGGCGGCGCCTACGCGGAATACACCTTGCGGCGCAATGTGGACGATCTGGCAAGCATTGCGCTGCGCCAGCGGGTACTTCGCAATATGGCCGAACTCAGTCTCGAAACGCAGTTGTTCAAGCAAACGCTGGCGCTGGCGCTGCCGGTAGCGCTGGCGCCGGTGGGCCTGTGTGGTATGTATGCCCGTCGCGGTGAGGTGCAGGCGGCGCGCGCCGCCGATGACAAAGGCATTCCCTTCACGCTCTCGACCGTGTCGGTCGGCACGATTGAGGAGGTCTCCTCGGCGATAAACCGTCCCATGTGGTTCCAGCTGTATGTCCTAAAGGATCGCGGGTTCATGCGCAACGTGCTGGAACGCGCCAAGGCGGCCGGCTGTTCGACGCTGGTGTTTACCGTCGATATGCCGGTGCCCGGCGCCCGCTACCGGGATGCCCATTCCGGCATGAGCGGGCCGAATGCCGCCCTGCGCCGCTATTGGCAAGCGATGACCCACCCCGGCTGGGCCTGGGATGTCGGCGTGCGCGGCAGGCCGCACGATTTGGGCAATATTTCCGCCTATTTGGGCACGCCCACCGGGCTTGAAGATTATATCGGCTGGCTCGGCAATAATTTCGACTCGTCGATTTCCTGGCGCGATCTCGAGTGGATCCGCGATTTCTGGCAAGGTCCTATGGTTATCAAGGGGATCCTCGATGCGGAAGATGCGCGGGACGCGGTTCGTTTCGGCGCGGACGGTATCGTGGTATCCAACCACGGCGGCCGGCAGCTTGACGGTGTGCTCTCTACCGTCCGGGCGCTGCCCGCCATCGCCGATGCGGTGAAGGGCGATATCGCCATTCTGGCCGATGGCGGCGTGCGCAACGGGCTTGATGTGGTGCGGATGTTGGCTCTCGGCGCCGATACGCTACTGCTGGGCCGCGCCTATATTTACGCCCTGGCGACGGCGGGTCAAGCCGGCGTGACGCATCTGCTGGCGCTGATTGAAAAAGAGATGCGGGTGGCGATGACGCTGACCGGTGCCAGAACTATCGGCGATATCTCCCGTGATTCGCTGGCCAAAGAAGGTCTGGCGCCGGCCACCAGCCCCCACGCGCTGCCCGGCTAGGCCAGAACCGGTCGCCGCAGGCGGTGGCCGCTGTCATCGCCGCAAGGCTCTTGGCCACGGCAGGCGCCATCCTCCGTCACCGCCATTACCGCAGGCGTCATTCACGCCGCGGCAAGCTTAAACTGTTTTGACCGCCGCCGCAGTCATTTGAGCCGCACTCTTATTGCTTTGGTTTTGATCGCCGCCACTCTCCCATGAGCTGCGGTAAACCTATTTTGGCTTTAACTGACGCCACCCTCACATAGGCCGCAGCAACACTATTCTGGTTTTGACCGCCACCGTCCACGGCACCGCCGCAACAGCAGGGAGAGGGAGGAGCCCATAGGGCGCAGCGGGACAATTAGAAAGCCTGGTCATCATTATCCAGTGCATACTGGCTTTTGCCATAATAAAAAAAACATTAACCCTCTCGAGTATTAATACACTATCTTATGGCCGCTAATGCGGTTCGTCCCGTGGCGAGCTTGCGGTACGCATCATGCTCGGTTAACCCCTGGCGCGGCGTGCTCAAGGTCGACGCACCCCAGACGCGGCATGGGGCGTGCCCGGTGAATGCCCGGGCGGTATGGCCCCCGTCCCGCCAGACGTCGGCGCGGTCTGCGCGCGCGCTCGCTGGCCGCACGTTTACAGACATTCGGCTTGAACGCCGACACCACATCACCGACAGGAACAGGTCACGATGGCTGTTGAAACAAACCAGGCACCCCTCCCCGCCCAAACGCCCGAAAAGCTGCGGCGCACGCTCACCAACCGACATATTCAGCTCATGGCAATCGGCGGTGCCATTGGTACCGGCCTGTTTATGGGGTCGGGAAAAACGCTCAGTCTGGCGGGGCCGTCAATCGTTTTTGTCTATATGATCATCGGCTTTATGCTGTTTTTCGTCATGCGTGCGATGGGAGAGCTGCTGCTTTCCAACCTGAGCTACAAATCCTTCAGCGATTTTGCCGCCGACTTGCTTGGGCCCTGGGCCGGGTATTTTACCGGTTGGACCTATTGGTTTTGCTGGGTCGTGACCGGTATTGCCGATGTGGTCGCCATCAGCGCTTATTTTCAATTCTGGTTTCCCGGCTTTTCCATCTGGATGAGCGCCCTGCTTTGTGTGGTGGTGTTTGTCACCTTGAACATCGCTACGGTGAAAATGTTTGGCGAAATGGAATTCTGGTTCGCTATTATCAAAATTGTCGCCATCGTGGCGCTCATTATCGCTGGCGCGACGCTTGCGGCAATGCATTATCCCAGTTCCGCCACCGATCACGCGGGGCTTGACAATATCTGGCGGCACGGCGGGTTGTTTCCCCATGGCCTGAGCGGTTTTTTCGCCGGCTTCCAAATTGCCATCTTCGCCTTTGTCGGTATCGAATTGGTCGGTACCGCGGCCGCCGAAACCGCGGATCCCGAGCAGGTGCTGCCCCGGGCCATCAACGCCATTCCGCTGCGGGTGATTATGTTCTATGTGCTGGCGATTATGGTCGTGACGCCGTGGAACGCGGTGTCGGCGGACCGCAGCCCGTTTGTCGCCATGTTCACCCTGACCGGATTGCCGGCGGCGGCCGGCATCGTCAATTTCGTGGTGCTGACCTCGGCGGCGTCGTCCGCCAATAGCGGCATTTTTTCCACCAGCCGGATGTTGTTCGGCCTGGCGGAGCAAGGTGTGGCCCACCGGCGATTTGCCCAACTTTCACGACGCGCGGTGCCATTGAACGGCCTGCTGTTTTCGTGCCTGTGTCTGTTGGCGGGCGTGGCGTTAATCTACCTTATTCCCAACGTCATGACCGTGTTTACTTTGGTCACCACCGTCGCCGCCATTTTGTTTATGTTTGTGTGGTCGATTATTCTGTGTTCTTATCTCGTTTATCGGCGCAAATATCCGCAGCGTCACCGGCATTCCCCATTCAAAATGCCGCTCGGTAGAGGGATGAGCTGGATCTGTCTGGGGTTTTTTGTGTTTGTGCTGGCGCTGCTGGCGTTGCAAAACGATACCCGAGATGCGCTGTTGGTGACCCCGCTGTGGTTTGTCGTCCTGGCCGCCGGCTGGCAATGGCAGCGGCGCAAGACGCACACGCGGCAAAACGGCGCCGACGGGCGTAACATGGAGCGTCATCGCGGCTGACCGCGGCCTGACCGGCCCGCACCGCACAATCCAGGAGCGAACGATGTCAGTGTTAGCCAAACAAACCCCATCGGACACCCCCCTGACGGCAACCGCGCGCGCCGGCCTTATCCGCCGGTTGATTGCGCTGGTCGGCGCCGGCCACGTTCTCACCGGCGAGGGGGAAACGCGACGCTACCGTACCGGCTTTCGTTTCGGCAGCGGTAACGCCTTGGCGGTGGTCAGGCCCGGCTCCTTGGTGGAACAATGGCGCGTACTGCAAGCCTGCATCGATGCCGGCGCAGTGGTTATCGCCCAGGCCGCCAATACCGGCCTGACCGGCGGTTCTACCCCGGATGGCGATGCGTACGATCGTGATATTGTCATCCTCAGCACCACCCGCATGAACAAAATCAGGCTTATCAACGACGGCAAGCAGGTGATTTGCCTGCCTGGCGCGACGCTCGACCAGTTGGAGCGCCAGCTTGCCCCGCTGGGCCGCGAGCCGCATTCGGTGATAGGCTCCAGCTGTATCGGCGCCTCGGTGTTCGGCGGCGTGTGCAATAATTCCGGCGGCGCCCTGGTGCAGCGCGGGCCAGCCTACACGCAATTATCGGTGTTCGCCCGCGTCGACGCCGAGGGCAAGCTGGCGCTGATAAATCATTTGGGCGTCGCCCTGGCGGGGGATGAAGAAACGCTGCTGGCCCGCCTGGATCAGGACGATTATGGCGAGCAGGACATTCGCTATGATACCGGCGACGGCTCCGACAAAGGTTATGCCGACCATGTCCGCCAGATAGATGAGCCTACCCCCGCCCGGTTCAATGCCGATCCCGGCAGGCTGTTTGAGGCGTCGGGGTCCGCCGGCAAAGTGATGGTGTTCGCCGTACGGCTGGATACCTTTCCCATGGCCCGCGGCGCGCGGGTGTTTTATATCGGCACCAACCAGACCTCGGTACTGACCGCTATCCGGCGCCATATCTTAAGCCGGTTTACCCATCTGCCTCTCTCCGGCGAGTATTTGCACCGCGACGCGTATGATATTGCCGCCCGCTACGGTAAAGACACCTTTTTGCTGATCCACTGGTTGGGTACGGCGCGCCTGCCGGCGTTGTTTGCGCTGAAAAACCGCTTCGATTTACTGACGGAACGGCTGACTTTTTTACCGCCGCACTGCGGCGATCGGCTGTTGCAGTGCCTAAGCCGCCTGCTGCCTTATCCCCTGCCGGCGCGCATGCAGGCGTATCGGGAGCGTTATGAACATCATTTGATGCTCAAAGTCAGCGCGGAGGGGGTGGCAGAGGCGCAGGCGTTCCTCGACGAGTATTTTGCCGGGCACGAGGGCGGGTTTTTCGCCTGCACCGAGCAGGAAGGCAAAAAAGCGTTTCTTCATCGCTTTGCCGCCGCCGGCGCGGCGGTCCGCTACCGCGCCGTCCACTCCCGCCAAGTGGAAGATATTGTCGCGTTGGACATCGCTTTGCGGCGCAATGATGAAGACTGGTTTGAGCATTTACCGCCGGCGCTGGACCAGCAGATGGTGCATAAACTCTATTATGGTCATTTCCTGTGCCATGTTTTCCATCAGGATTATATCATCAAAAAAGGCCAGGATTGCCTGGCGCTGGAGCACAACCTGTGGCAACGGCTGGATGCACGCGGCGCACAGTATCCCGCCGAGCACAACGTCGGTCATCTCTACCCCGCGGCGCCGCCGCTGCGGCGCTTCTACCAACAGCTGGATCCGTGCAATTGTTTTAATCCCGGCATCGGCCAGATGTCGAAGCTGAAACACTATGGCGAGGCGGGCGGTAAAGAATAAGCGCCTGGCCGGGCTCGCTGCGCCGCTCGCGCTCATAAAGACCGCCGCGTGGGTAGTCGCCGCGTGAGTGGCCGGCGGGTCGGCGCAGCGCGACGCCTACAATAACGACGGCGGGCGCATTGTCGGACAACATCAGACCCTCTAAAACGGCGGGAAAACGGAGCTTGCTGTCCCTAAGCGGTGGTTACCGGCCGCCTGATGGCGATGGTTAATGTCATTTGTACTTTTCAATAATGTGGTGGGCGTATTACTATTCGTTAAAATGGATTTAACAGGTACCGGGCCTGCCGGCCACATCATAATGACAAACCACGTAATCAACGCCTCACCCCGTTTCTGGTTCTCTTCTACTTTGATCTGCTTTTCCTTATCATTGCCGGGCCGTAGCGCCGCCGAGCCGACGCTGCCGGAGCAGACCCCCGACGCTCCAACGCAGACGTTGATCGTTACCGCCCCGCGCAGCGGGTTAGCCGAGCTGACCACCCCCGCCGCCCTCAGCGTGCTTACCGGCGAGGATTTCCGCCAGGCCAAGCCGCAAGTCAATTTATCGGAAAGTATGGGTAGCGTACCCGGCTTGCAAATTCAGAACCGGCAAAATTATGCCCAGGACCTGCAGCTGTCGGTACGCGGGTTCGGCGCCCGCTCGATGTATGGCGTGCGCGGCGTGCGTATCTACGTCGACGGTATTCCGGCCACCATGCCGGATGGCCAGGGCCAGACGTCAAATATTGACCTTAGCAGCGTCGACAAGGTAGAGGTGCTGCGCGGCCCGTTTTCCGCGCTGTACGGTAATGCCTCCGGCGGCGTCGTTAACGTAGAAACCGTCACCGGCAGCCAGCCGGACACGGTAGAAGCGGGCCTGTATACCGGCAGCTACGGCAGTTGGCGCTACGGCGTGAAGGCCACTGGCGCCGTCGGCGATGGCTCCCAGGCCGGCGATGTCAACTATGCGGTCTCCGCCACCCGCTTTACCACCCACGGTTATCGCGATCATAGCGATGCGCGCAAGAACCTGGGCAACGCCAAGCTCGGGGTACGCATTGACGATGTCAGCACCCTCACCCTGTTATTTAACACCGTGGATATTACCGCCAACGATCCCGGCGGTTTGACCGAGGATCAGTGGCATGACAATCCCCGTCAGGCCACCCGCGCCGAACAGTTCAATAGCCGCAAAACCCTGACCCAGACGCAGACGCAGGCCGGCCTGCATTATCAGCGTCAGATGGGCGACGATGACGACCTGAGCGTGATGATGTATGCCGGCGAGCGCGACACCACCCAATATCAGGCAATCCCGGTTGCCACCCAGGCCAACCCGTTGCAGGCCGGCGGCGTTATTGATTTGACCCGTCATTATCAGGGCATCGATACCCGCTGGACGCACCGCGGCGCGCTCGGTGACGTGCCGCTCACGCTAACCGGCGGTCTGGATTATGAAACGATGACCGAACAGCGCAAAGGCTATGAAAATTATACCGTGAACAATGGCGTCACCGAGCTCGGTACCCAGGGCAATCTGCGCCGCAACGAACGTAACCTGATGTGGAGTCTCGATCCTTATGTGCAAAGCGCCTGGTCGCTGACTTCGCGGTTAACGCTAAACGCCGGGGTGCGTTTCAGCCACGTCCAGTTCGACTCCGACGATCGCTACATCACCGCCGATAACGGCGATGACAGCGGTGACGCCCGCTATCACCGCTGGTTGCCGGTGGGATCATTAAGTTACGCCGTCACCGACGGCTGGAATGCGTATCTGTCCGCCGGCCGGGGGTTTGAAACTCCCACCATCAATGAACTTTCCTATCGCCCCGACAACCAGCCGGGCCTGAATTACGCGCTGAAACCCTCCACCAGCAATACCATCGAGCTCGGCAGTAAAGCGCGCATCGGCAGCGGGCTGGCGACCGTCGCGGTATTCCAGACCGATACTGAGAATGAAATCGTGGTGGCGGACAGCAGCAACGGCCGCACCAGCTATACCAATGCCGGCAAAACCCGCCGTCGCGGTCTGGAACTCTCGCTGGATCAGCAGTTCGCCGACGATATCCAACTGCGTCTGGCGTGGACGTTGCTGGATGCGACCTACCGCACCCGCGCCTGCGGCAGCAGCGACTGCAGCGAGGGCGATGCCATCGCCGCCGGTAATCGCCTGCCCGGCATCGCCCGCAATATGGGTTACGCCTCGCTGGCCTGGTCCCCTCCCGAAGGCTGGTATGCCGGCGTGGAAGTGCGCTATATGAGCGATATTGACGTCGATGATGAAAATAGCCAGCAGGCGCCAGCCTATACCGTCGCCGCGCTGGATACCGGTTACCGTTATGTGCTGGGCAATTGGCTGATGGACGTGTACGGCCGGGTGGATAACCTGTTTGACCGCCGCTATGCGGGGTCGGTCATCGTCAATGAAAGCAACGGCCGCTATTTTGAACCGGCGGCGGGCAGAAACTGGGGCGGCGGGGTTTCGCTCGCCTATACATTCCAATAATACGCGCCGGCTGTATCCCGTTATTGGCCAAGGTCGACGGGATATGCCCGGGGGCGTCTTCCCCGGCGCCCATGACTGTTTATCTTTGCGACACCTGAACCGAACGCACCGTTAACGGCACTATGGCGTTGACGATCTTATTCCCTGTCGTTGGCCCTGCACCTGCTGCGGGCATCGGCATTGATAAGCAGGAACAGGCTATGACAAAGATAACGGGCAAACGGCCGGGCGCCGTCTATTTCGTATGGCCGCTAGGGGCACTGATGGCGTTAATTGGTCTTGCCCTGACGGCATAGGTATCTACACATCAGGGAGGAGGCTTAAGAGCAACTCTCGCTAAATGAGTAAGTTCTTCCAGACTATATTCCGATAATAATTTTAGTGTATTCAACAAGATGGATAGGCCAGCGAGCAGAGCAGGAGCGCTCTCTCTGCGGCCTCGCTTTTGCTGTCGTCCTGACAAGCGACATATCAGCTGGCGGGCTGCCGCATTTTCTTCTCCTTCAGCGCGTTGCAGCCGCCATACCAGAACAGCAGCCATACTGGCTATTAACAACCTGCGTAGTACGGCTGGCGCGCTGCGCTGAAGCCATGTTTCTACGTCATGTCCGGCACCTTTCAGCAACTTAAAAAATGATTCAATATTCCAGCGCCAGTAATACCAACGAGCTACTTCCTCGCAGGTGATCTCGCTGCAAACGTTTGTAAGCAGCGTCCAGCGTCCCACCACATTACCGAGATCATCCGTAAGCCGAACAACAACCAATCTGACCGTCAGAGGCTCTCCAGGTTGGATTTTTATGCGGCGGCCGGTTTCTTTATCTTTACGCTTCTGCTGCGCAGCTCGGGTTATGACTATCGAGGTTTCACTGATTTCCATATCAGCTTTTTTCCCTTTCCAGTCTACCTGTCCGCATCCGTTGTATGGCAGAAGAGCAGCAATCTCACCAATTTTCAATGAATTACCTTGCCACTCTGCACCATGTCCTTCTTTTCCTCGGATAAGCCAGCATATTCCTTGAGTACTCAACGTCCGCATATGTCCAATAGAGTCACCCTCTCTATCAATTATATGAATCAGCTTTTTACCTATATTAAGCGATTCCACACGGGCAATATCGGTCGTCAAGGCGTCCATATGTGTCTGCCGTTCGGACAGTCCTTCCGCCAACGTTGAATGACAACCGGTTGCATCGGTAAGTGTCTGAGATAGAGGCGCTATTGGCAAACCCGTGCCAGCATCAACCAGCAAGCTGCTTTGAAGTTCATATCCAACATCGCCACCGTGCGTCATTTTTAAGCGTCCGTATTTGGCATGATGGTAAAGAAATTGTAAACGTGACCAATCATGAACAACGAGAGCGTATGGATGCGGGCTAAGCGAAATTTGCTCAAGTGCTAGCGAAATAATTGGCTCATTGAGTTGACTGAAGCTAATTCGCTTATTATTCAGAAAACGCCAGACAGCTTGGGTAGTTGCGAAAGTTGATTTTTGAGCACTTGCGAGGTCTTTAACCGCAGAAGCAAGAAGAGCCGCGGGCGTCATATGCTGTTTAACCAGCGTCTGATATCGGCGGGTAAGGCGAGAGTCAATCCCGCCAACAGATAGGTTGAAATCATTCTGCAAAGTAATAACAGGTATCACGATAAATGTGTAGATACCTATG
>NZ_FRDB01000111.1 GCF_900143145.1 Candidatus Sodalis sp. SoCistrobi | reverse complement strand
TGCTCATGCTGAGTTTCCAGCACTAGATTAACTGCCCGTTCACGGACTTCCGGAGAGTAACGTTTGGTCGTTGTCATAGAGACCTCCACTTTTAAAGTATAGACTCTAATTTATCCGGGGTGATTCAGAGACTATCGATGAACAGCCGCAAACGGGATTTCCCAACGGAAAAAGCGCGTCAATATCTGGAACCGGGCCCTATTGTGCTGCTCTCTTCGCACTGCCGCGGCCAGAACAACATTATGACGCTGGGATGGCATACGATGCTGGAATTTTCCCCTGGGCTGCTGGGCTGCGTGATTGCCGCCGGTAATCACAGTTTCTCTCTGGTGCAAGACAGCGGCGAATGCGTTATTAATCTGCCCACCACCGATCTGACCGATAAGGTGGTGAAGATAGGTAACAGCCACGGCGCCGAGGTGGACAAATTCCAGGAAAATGATCTGACACCGCTGAAGGCAGAACGGGTCAGCGCGCCGCTAATCGCCGAATGTCACGCCTGCTTCGAGTGTCGCCTGTTTGATGATCAACTGGTGGACCGCTACAATTTTTTTATCTTCGAGATAGTGAAAGCCCATGTCGCCGCGCGGCCGAAGCACCCGCAGACGCTGCATTATACCGGCGAGGGCGTATTTATGGTGGCGGGGAATATCATCAGCCGGCGCGGTCAGTTTAAACCCGAAATGCTGTAACACCCCTATCGCTGCCCCCGCCTGATTATCCGGGTACGGCGCGCCGCGCTATTACCGCTAGCCCCCCCGCGCCGGACCGCTGCGCGGGCCGCAATATTTGCGCACCAGGACCTAGCCTGGACACCCCTTGGTCAGCGGCCAGCGCTTTAGCACGGCGCCATGTTCGTAACGAGAATTTAACTACCCGCGCCGCCGCGTTGGTCACGGCGGTTGTGCTACCCGCGCCGCGGCTATCGTTACCGGAGTTGAGCTCTTCACGCCGCCACTTTCGCCCCTGGGGTTAAGCTACCCATGCCGCCGCGTTCGTCACCGGGTAGAGTTATCCGCGCAACCGTTTTCGTACAAGGATTAAGCTACCGCGCCGCCGCTCGGCATTGCCGTCGGGCACATGGCCCCTCTGCGACGGCAGAATATCTTGCCGTGGCGGAGAATATGATCGACGTTGAGCGTTACCGGCGATATGATGTGGCCGCTCCGGCATGTCAGTCACCCGCCGCCGCCACTTCGGCCAGGCCGGGGGCGCTTGCCCTGATTTGGTGCTTCGGCACCAGCAGGGTGACACTGCCGCACCGCATTATCGCCTCCGCGCTGAGCGTTAATGCCTGCGGGACCTTCATGCCCGTTGAGAACCTGATTAATCACCCTTAATCGGGTTTTTTTCTGTCCTGCGCCGGTGTCAGAAGAGTGGCATAACGATTGCTTGGGCAGTGCAGACATCTTCTCAGAGATTAAAACACATGTTGGAAAAATTATTTAAATTGACGGCCCACCGCACCACGGTACGCACCGAGATTGTCGCGGGCCTGACGACCTTTTTGGCAATGGCTTATATTTTGTTCGTCAACCCGACCATCCTCAGCGCCACCGGCATGGATAAGGGTTCGGTGTTTGTCGCCACCTGTCTTGCGGCGGCGATTGGCTCCATGCTGATGGGATTCATCGCCAACTACCCCATCGCCCTGGCGCCCGGTATGGGGCTGAACGCCTTTTTCACCTATACCGTGGTCCTGCACATGGGTTACACCTGGCAGATCGCCCTGGGCGCGGTGTTCCTGTCGGCGCTGATTTTCTTTGCACTGTCGATTTTCAAAATCCGTGAATGGATTATCACCAGCATCCCTTTGCCGCTGCGTTCGGGGATTGCCGCGGGCATCGGTCTCTTCCTGGCTATCATCGCGCTGCAGGGCGCCGGTATCGTGGTGGATAACCCGGCGACGCTGGTCGGCCTGGGCGATCTCACCCGGCCTGGCCCGCTGTTGGCCATGTTGGGCTTCATTGTCATCGTGGTGCTGGAAGCGCGGCGGGTCCCGGGCGCGGTATTAATCGGTATTCTGGCGATCACTTTTCTGTCCATCGCGGTGGGCCTCAGCCCGTTTGCCGGGGTAGTCTCCATGCCGCCGTCAATCGCGCCGACCTTCATGCAATTGGATATCCGTGGCGCCTTGGACATTTCGCTGGTGAGCGTGATCTTCGCCTTCCTGTTCGTGGACGTCTTCGACAACTCCGGCACGCTTATCGGGGTGACCAAACGCGCCGGACTCGCCGATGAACAGGGCAATATCCCTAAAATGGGTAAAGCGCTGGTGGCCGACAGCGCCGCGGCTTTGTTTGGCTCGCTCCTGGGCACCTCCACCACCACCAGCTATGTTGAATCCGCCGCAGGCGTCAGCGCCGGCGGCCGTACGGGTTTGACGGCGATTGTGGTCGGTATCCTGTTCCTGCTTAGCCTGTTTTTCGCTCCGCTGGCCTCAAGCGTGCCCGCTTTCGCCACCGCGCCGGCGCTGCTGTTTGTCGCGGTGCTGATGACCTCCGGTCTGGCGGAAATTGACTGGAAAGATATCACCGTCTCGGCCCCGGTCACCGTAACGGCCCTGACCATGCCCCTGACGTACTCGATTGCCAACGGCATCGCCTTCGGTTTTATCACCTGGACGCTGGTGAAATTGCTGACCGGTCGCTATCGCGACCTGAACGTGGCGCTGATTGTGCTGTCGGTGCTATTTGTTATCAAGCTGGGCTGGCTAAGCGCCTGACCCGTCAGCGGACCGTCCGGCGCACGCCGGAGCGGTCCGCACGCCCTACGGTGGCGCCGCCCTCCCTCTCTTGCCGACCTTGCGTCGATGCTGCCAAACCAAGGCAGGCCCGCCTCCATGCCGTAAGTTCCCCGCTGCGCTGCCGCGTCGGCATGATGGAGGCGAATGCCTCGGCGTGATGAGCGCGAATGGCTCAGCAACCTAGCCTCGCGTCAGCCCTTGCCGCTGACCTCACCCGCGCCACCCTTTTTCAAAGCACCGCAGATTTCCGCACCGCCAACCCCGCGGCATAGTCCGGCGTCGACATCGCCCACAAATAAAACGACGCGACGCTACCTTAGGGCGTATAGCGGCGGCGATAGCGCTCGAACCGTTCCCGCGGCAGCGTCTTGTGGCGGTAAAGATGCATCATGCCGCGGCGAATGGCCAAATCTCCCCAGCTCAGCACATTCGGCCGGCCCAGGGAGAAAATCATCAGCATTTCCGCCGTCCAGACCCCAATGCCCGGTAAGCGGGACAAGGTGGCGATCACCTCCTCATCAGACGCCTGCGCAATCGTGCCAAGATCAAGCTCACCGCTCATGGCGGCGCTGGCCGCCCCTTTGATGTACAATGCTTTTTTCATCGACATGCCGCAGCCCTGAATCGCCTGCGCCGGCAGCGCCTCAAGCCGCTGCGGGGTTATGGCGCCGGCCAGCGTCAGGAGTCGAGCGTTAACCGTTAAGCCTGCTTTCGTGGATATTTGCTGATCGACGATGTTTCTGATAAGCGCGGCAAACAAATCCGGCACCATGCCGCGCTGGAGGACCCCAAAATGGGCAATGGCCTCCGCCATGCGTTTATCCCGCCTGGCCAGCTAGTCGATTTCTTTGCGCCCGTAGTCAAAAAACAGTGCCGTCATGATGTCCTCGTGTTTACCCTATGGCGGTAGCCAGCGCAATAAGCATAGCATTTCGGTCATTATGTTATTGTTCATTTACTTTGATAGGCGTAGCCTGCGCGTGGCCTTCATGGTCACCGTAATTATTGAGACGAGGACGCTGTATGAAGCCACGCAAGGTCATGATCATCGGCACCGGTAATGTCGGCGCCTCCGCCGCCTATGCATTGCTCAACCAGCAGATTGGTGAAGAACTGATTCTGGTGGATATTAATCCATCGCGACTGGAAGGCCAGCGCAAAGATCTGGCCGACGCCGCGGCCTATATGCCGAGCCGCGTAACGGTCAGCAGCCGCAGCGTGGCCGATTGCGCCGATGTGGATATCGCCGTGATTACCGTGTCCGGCGGCAGTTTGAAACCGGGCCAGACCAGGCTGGATGAGCTTGACGCCACCGCCGGCATTGTCGGGCAAATTGTGCCGCAAATGATGGCGGGTGGCTTTAGCGGTATTTTCCTTATCGCCACCAATCCCTGCGATATTATTACCTATCAGGTATGGAAATTGTCGGGGCTGCCGCGCCATCGCGTGCTGGGCACCGGGGTCTGGCTGGATACCACCCGGCTTCGCCGTCTCTTGGCGGAGGAATTGGATATCGCGCCGCAAAGCATCGATGCCTTTATCGTGGGGGAACATGGCGACAGCCAATTTCCGGTGTGGTCCCATTGCGCGGTATACGGTATGCCCTTAGAAGAATTCAGCCGCGGCAAAAACGGGCAATCGCTGGATTTTGCCGCATTAGCTGAACGCACCCGCAAAACCGGCTTTGAAATTTATGCTCAGAAAGGCTGCACGGAGTATGGCGTCGCCGGCACCATCGCCGAAATTTGCCGCAATCTTCTCACCGGCAGCCACCGCGCGCTGACGGTTTCCTGCGTGCTGGATGGCGAATACGGTCAGCGCGAACTGGCCATCGGGGTACCGGCGGTGATGTCGCAAGACGGCGTGGCGCAAATTATCGAGCTGGATTTTACGCCTCAGGAGCGGCGGCAATTTGACGCATCCGCCGCGGTCATTGCGCAAAACGTCCGGCGGCTGGCGAAGTTGCTGTCTTAATCGTCGGCCGGCGGCAATGCCCGCCTCTCTGGTTGGCGGCAATGTCCGCCTCTGTGGCTGGCGGCAAGGCCCGCCTCTGTGGCCGGCGGCAATGCCCTTATGCCGGAAGCGTCCTCTTTTCGGCAACACGCCATCGGCGTGCGGATTCGCCAGCCACATGCCGGCCGCCCTCGTCACCCCTCTCGTATGCCAATCATCGGATGTCGCCGCAAAAAAATGCGTGCGCCGGTAAACGGTTTTAATCCAATTAATAGCCATATAATTAATTAGGCACGTCGTTTTAATTTTCTTTATCTGGCCGCGTAAATTTTAGAAACTGCCTGATTTCGCGTTTCAGAATTTTTTTCATATGGTTGAAAAAAATTATCTTCCTTAGCTTTATTCGACAATACAACTTCTGACAACACACGCCGACAGGGCTAATCTTCGCCCGGCGCCACTGGGTTAATTGCGCATTACCCGGCGAATAATTCGGTATCTGGGAATAGGATGGCTCCGCGCCAGGCATCACGGCCAGCATCCCCGGCCCCCCTTGGTCAAGAGTGCGCAGCGCCGAGAGCGGCACCGCTTCGGCCATATCGCACGATGCTGCACCTTTTTTTTCCGCAGGGGATAATGTGCCAGGTAATTTCCCTAGCCAATAAAGTAATGCCACCAATAAAAATATTAATACAACCTGACGTAATATTATACCGGGATCATATTTATATATGGTCATGAGAGAACTTATCCGCCTTGAACCAAGGCCGCCGCTGACGCCCTTTTGCACCGGTAAAAATTCCGTCAGGCTCAGAAACTTCCATCTGCCCCGGTCATCAATACAAAAAATAGTAATAAGATTCATAATAAATCAATAATTTAATTCAGTGGCTTAGCCCCATTATTCTCTGCCCTGACTCCTTGGTAGTGATTAAACTAACAGGCAAGGTGATAATGCTATCATCATTTTCGCCGCGGCGTTATTTTATTTATCTGCATCAGCTATATATATTCAATGATCAACAATTAATAATCATAATATGTCATAGGCTATATACCCCGATAAAAAAAGGCCGGGGAGCGCCCGGCCTGCTGTAGCAGTTTCTACCTCCAATGCGGCTTTTGCCGCATTTAAGGTTGTTTATCAATCACGGTGCTGAGCGCCTTGACTTCCCCGATCGCCTTCAGTTTTTTCGACAGCTCGCGCCGCTCTTTCGACAATTCGGCGTTCTTGATGATGTAATCATCAACGCGATCTTCATAATCGGTACGCATATTGCCAATAATCGCCTGGATTTCCTCAATAGACATCCCCGATTTGATGTAGTCGCTCAGGTTGTCCAGCAGCAGCACACGCTTCTGGTTATCGCGGATTTTTTTCTCATTGTCGGCAATCTCGCGCTGCAGCTTGTTTTTGCGGCGAAACATGCGCACGAATTCCAGGACATCGTGGAATGAAGGCTTAATGTGATCCATTTCAGTTTCCTTGCTTAGCTGATACGTTAAATTCTTTGCAATGCTGCGTGCTTACAGAGTAGCAGCTATGCACCACTTTGGCATGCCCCCTATTCTACCCGCTTTTTGGCGACGGCAAAAATCTGTGCGCGCGGGCGGGGATGGCCTACGACCCAACGCGCGGCCACCGGAGCGCGGCGCCGCTCACGGCATTGGCCGGCGAAGTGCGATACACAGCAACTGCGCCAACTGTTCCAGCTGTTGGGCTAATTTCAGACTCAGCCACACATAGCCATAAATCGGGGCTTCAATCTGGTGACGCTGATTTATCTGATCCCGCATTTGATGCAGCTCCGCCGCGATGGAGGCCAGCTCCTCGCTATTGGCAACGATTGGCTCGGGATTCCCCTCACGCAACGCTTCCGCCAGCGTAGCCAGCGTCCGCAGGGTTCTGATTTGCGTGCTGCGCAACGACGTCGCGTTTAACAACAAAAAATGGCTTTCGCGCGAGGCCCACCAAGCTTCTATCTGCATTTCCAACACGCAGACCATATTGCGGCTCAGTGTCTGGATCGATTCCATGACCGGTTTCGGCAGGCCGGTTTCTTTGCTTGCCGGCGTCAGCAGCGCGCGGATTTTGACGATATCATTCAGTACGGTCTTAAGACGCCCTTCCAGCCGCGGCCGCTCGATGACGTTGGGCGAGATGTACGCCGCATAAATCTTGCTGATGGCCAGCAGGCTAAAGCGCATCTGCATGCGCCAATGGATAAACGCCCGCTGCGGGTAAATACTGGTAAATAACCACATCCCCGCTGCGCCACAGGGCGGTGCCCATATCCCCCGCGCCGGCGCCGCACACCACCGCCAGCGTGATGCCGATTAATAGCGCCATGTAGGGGCGTTTGCCGAGCGTGAGGTAACCGCAGAAAAACATGACCAGACCACACCAGACCAGCATCACCGGCAAGGAGATGAGTTCCAGACGCAGGGCGATAAGCCCCGAGGCGGCGCCGAATACCGTGCCGGCAATACGCTGAAGCGCGCGTTGCAGCACATTGCCCCAAAACGAGATTGGCCCCATGACCACCACCAGCGTAATCAGAGGCCATGTGCCTTCCGGCAGCGCCAGCAGACGCACGATCAAGAAGGTGAGCACGAACGCCAGCGCGATGCGCAGGCCATGGGCGATACGATAATGCTGGTAAATACGGTATTCGAGAGGAGAGATTTTTTTGTCGAGACGCCCGCCGGAGTAACCAACAACTAAGGAAATAACTATTTTAGTCAATTTGAATGCCATTAACATCAATAATCACAAAATCATTTATAAGACTAATGATGTTCTAGCCCGCAGTGTTCCCTCTGCCTGGCGACCGAGTTCCGGTGAAAAACACCGCGACGCTCTGCGTGCGGCGCAAGCGGCGTTACCCGCGCAATAGCGTGCAGGGCTTGTCGTTCCTCAATCTTGATGCCCCCTTGCCGGCCCGGGTTGACTCTGTTGCAGGGATCATTCCGGTAGCCCGTAGCGTCACAGAGCGTTCCGGCAGCACATGGGCAGAGCGCAGCCGGACGCTGACGTAGCCGAGGGGGAGCTAAAATCAATGGCAATGACAGCCACTGACAGGAGGTTACCGCAGCCGGTAGCACAAGCAACGGCATCGGCATCGGCATCGGCATCGGCATCGGCATCGGCATCGGCATCGGCATCGGCATCGGCATCGGCATCGGCATCGGCATCGGCATCGGCATCGGCATCGGAGGGACATTATGCCAAGCGCACAGGAAACTCCAGCCTCCCGTGGCGCGCCGGTTGCATCCTGTTTGTCTGGCGTTTCGGTAATGCACAAATGGGTAGCGTCAGAGGGCGGCGATTGCAGCCAGGCGCCTGATCGCTAATGGAAAAGTAAACGGTTACATTCCGCTTTACAAAAAAAGGCGCTATTGCGTGGCGCGAGAAAGAAGTAAAAAGCCGTTTTAAATATGAGGAAAAATAACTTTAACTTAAACAGCCATTGTCAAATGGCTGCCAGGCCAGTTTAATAATAGTCCTCCCGCAAAAAAACTTAGCCGTTTCATGAAGAAACGTGATTATCCGGCTGATGAACAATCCATTTATTGCTTTGGTCTTATCTTCTTTTAAATGCACGCTTTTCAGGATTGTTATTTGGTATTCAACTGCGGTTTAGGTCGGTATGTTTATGATGTCGGCCGGTCAATCGTATTTCCGGTTTAGCACATTTCATATTGGTTTACGTTTTATGCATCCCATACACAAATTACGCAGTAGAATCTTGATGACCCGTTATTTTGCTTGGCGGGGGGGTATTTATTGTTTGCTTATTATTTTGGATTTTAGTTGTTGCGCTCATTCTTCGCTGGCTGGCCTAATAAGGCGAGTGTCAGTAGCCGGAGGTTAGCACCGCACGGCCCCAAAACGCATTTTATCCCTCTAGCCCTGACAGCCCAGCTGCGGCCATTGCCAGCCGGTGTCTCTCAATCTCGCCCTTAGCCTAATTTGCTTCCCAGCCGGTATTGCTTGCTTGCGCCGTCAAGAATTATCGTCGCTCGATGAGGCGGTATTCGCAAACGGTGTCAATCACAAGGCGGGCCGCCATTAATCGAATTCGCCAATCATATTGACCAGCGGTGATATTGAACCCGGCCGCGCAGACAATTCCGGCAAAGGTTCCGGGACGGCAGAGCGCCAGGTTTCCCGCAGCAGAAGCCGGGCCGGCCCCAGCGTAAAGCTGTGCTGCTCGACGCCGTGCTGATTCACCCGCAAGTGAATATGTACGGTACTCGATAACGTCGCCGTTCCGTCTGGCTCGCCAGGGGTATTTTCACAGCGGGGGGTCGGTCCAAAACCAACAATCGGCCAGCATAAGGTTGCCGCGACATTAACGCCCTCGCCCGGACTGACCTCAAAGCTTACCGCCGGTTTTGCCAACCGTAGCCAAAGTCCTTGATAGATTATCCGGTCAGGCTGACCACCATCGAATTGTGACAGGATACGCTGCCCGACCGCCTCACCGATACCCGCGGGATTGAGCAAGCGGGTAAGGGCCAGCAAACTCAAGGCATTGTACTGCACCAACGCAGACAACTGCGCCAGTACGTCGTCTCGCGACGAAGGCGACCTGGCGTCGCCGGCATAATGCCAGGCGCTGTGCCACGCCTGTGCGCCTTTTTGGACCCGCAGCCGCAAATCCTGTTCCGCCGGGTGCACCCTCAACGTCATGCCCTCGTCCTAGGCCCGATCAAACGCCGGATCCACCGCCCATTTACCACGCATCACCGGGTGCTTTATCGGCAGCGAGAAACCGTGGTGTTTATCAAGGTGAATCACCCCGGATAAATTAGAGTCTATACTTTAAAAGTGGAGGTCTCTATGACAACGACCAAACGTTACTCTCCGGAAGTCCGTGAACGGGCAGTTAATCTAGTGCTGGAAACTCAGCATGAGCA
>NZ_FRDB01000242.1 GCF_900143145.1 Candidatus Sodalis sp. SoCistrobi | reverse complement strand
CGGCGACTCCTACGATAATGCGATGGCAGAGAGTATCAACGGGTTGTACAAAACGGAGGTTATCCACCGCGGGAGCTGGAAAAACCGGACGGAAGTGGAGTTGGCCACGCTGGACTGGGTGGACTGGTACAACAACAGAAGGCTGCTCGGGCGGCTGGGTTACATCCCTCCTACTGAAGCCGAAATGAACTATTACGCTTTGCAATTAGCATCAGAGGAAGCGGCGTAGTATTGCCAAAATTACTCTCTAATAAACTCGGGGTTATTCACTCAGTCAGAACACCAGTTTTTTACACCAGCAGGTGTTACGCGGCTTGGATGCCGTCCCTTGGGTTGACCAGCGCCGCGTCAGCGCTTTCGGTTTCCGCTTCGGCGCCAACATCGCGGTCAGGCTCGCCTATCTCGAACCGCAGCGGCTCAGTGGCGTCGCCTGTCTCGGTCCGGTGGTGCACGCGTTATTGACCGATAGCCAAAGACAGGACAGCGCACCGGATATGTACCTCGATGTGCTGGCGAGCCGTATCGGCATGGCCGGCGCCTCTGACGTCGCGCTGAAAACTGAGCTGAACAGCTACTCCCTCAAAGTGCAGGGGCTACTGGGCCGTCATTGCCCGACGCCGGTGCTGGCAGGCTGCTGGCCCGACGATCCCTTTTGTCCGCCGGCCGAGGCGCAACTGATAGTCTCTTCCTCGCGGATGGGTAAGTTATTGCCGATTAACTCATCACCGCTGTACCGCAATTTCCATCTGGCGTTAACACAGATCAGCCGCTGGCTGAAAACAATATGAAACGTTAATATAGCACTACCGTTTGTTTGCTTCTTAAGGTGAACAATAAGCAAAGTGAGGTTATAGCATGGCGTTAGTAAGTGGACACCCCCGGGGCAAAGTGTTGAAAGGCTTTACCGCCCTCGGCCCGTATATCCGTGAAGGGCAATGCAGCGACAACCATTTTTTCTTCGACTGTCTTGCGGTATGCATCAATATGCAGCCTGCGCCCGAAAAACGTGAATTTTGGGGCTGGTGGATCGATTTGGAAGCGGAAGAAAAGCGTTACACCTATACCTATCATCTGGGCAAGTTTGATAAAGAAGGCAAATGGACCGAGAGCGAGTTCAGCGACCAGGACGTCATCGATAAACTGGAAAGTTCACTGCGCGCTTTTCATACCCGTCTGCGTGCGTATATTGCCACGCTGAACATGACGCTGGAGCCTGCCGAGGCGTTTAAAGAACAGCCATTCAGTCTGACCGCCTGATTTTCCGTTCCTGCTTTCTCTTACGTTTCGCGCTATGCTGGCAGGCATGGCGCCGGGTCCCGTCGGCGGCAGGCAACCCCTGATTCAATTAACATCTTTAACGGCAGATATCGTTATGAATAGCAGCCAGACCCTGGTGATCAAATTAGGCACCAGCGTCCTCACCGGCGGTTCGCTCCGGCTCAACCGCGCCCATATTGTCGAACTGGTGCGCCAGTGTGCTCCGCTGCATGCCGCCGGGCATCGGATTATCATCGTCACCTCCGGCGCCATTGCCGCCGGACGGGAATACCTTAATTTTCCCGAGCTGCCCGCCACCATCGCCTCAAAACAGCTATTGGCGGCGGTGGGACAGAGCCGCTTGATGCAGTTTTGGGAACAGCTGTTTTCCATTTACAGTATCCATATCGGCCAAATGCTGCTGACCCGCGCCGATATGGAAGATCGCGAACGGTTCCTCAATGCCCGCGATACGCTGCGTGCCCTGCTGGATAACGGTATTGTGCCGGTGATCAATGAAAATGACGCGGTCGCAACCGCCGAAATCAAAGTGGGCGACAACGATAATCTGTCGGCGCTGGTGGCGATTTTGGCCGACGCCGACAAGCTGCTGCTGCTAACCGATCAGCCGGGCCTGTTCTCCGCCGATCCGCGCACTAACCCCGACGCGGAGCTTATCCGCGAAGTCGAAGGCATCAACGATGCGTTGCGCAAAATGGCCGGCGGCAGCGTCTCCGGCCTCGGTACCGGCGGCATGGCGACCAAATTGCAGGCGGCCGAAGTCGCCAACCGCGCCGGCATCGAAGTGGTGATTGCGGCCGGCGGCAAACCGGGCGTGATTGGCGATATGATGGCCGGCGCATCGGTTGGTACCCGTTTCCATGGTCAGAAAATGCCGCTGGAGAGCCGCAAGCGCTGGCTGTTCGGCCCGCCGCCGGCGGGGGACATCACTGTCGACGATGGCGCGCTGAAGGCGATATTACAGCGCGGCAGCTCGCTATTGCCCAAGGGTATCCTGGCGGTGGAAGGCGACTTTTCCCGCGGGATTGTCGTGCGTATTCGCAGCACCGATGGCCGCGATATTGCCCATGGCGTCAGCCGCTACAACAGCGATGCCCTGCGCATGATTGCCGGTCATCATTCCCAGGACATCAGTGATATTCTGGGGTATGAATACGGGCCTGTGGTTATCCACCGCGACGATATGATTTTATGTTAAGGAGCGCATATGCTTGAGCAAATGGGCAAAGCGGCGAAAGCGGCCTCGTGGCAACTGGCGGTATTGACCAGCGCGCAAAAAGATAGCGCGCTGCAGGCCATTGCCGACAGCCTGGAAGCCAATAGCCAGAGCATCCTGGACGCCAATGCGCAGGATATGGCGGAGGCGCGCCGCAACGGCCTCGGCGACGCGTTGTTGGATCGCCTGCTGCTGAATCCGGCGCGTCTTGCCGCCATCGCCGCAGACGTGCGCCAAGTGTGCCGTCTCACTGACCCGGTCGGGCAGGTGATAGGCGGACAGCGGTTGGACAGCGGCCTATCGCTGGAACGCCGCCGGGTTCCGCTCGGCGTGGTGGGGGTTATCTATGAGGCGCGTCCCAACGTTACCGTCGATGTGGCGGCGCTGTGCCTGAAAACCGGCAACGCGGTGATTCTGCGTGGCGGCAAGGAAACCTACCGTACCAACGCCGCCACGGTGAAAGTCATACAGCAGGCGCTGACAGACTGCGGTCTGCCGGCTTGCGCGGTGCAGGCCATCGACAACCCTGATCGCACGCTGGTCAATGCGCTGCTGCGCCTCGACGGCTACGTGGATATGCTGATCCCGCGCGGCGGCGCCGGGCTGCACAAATTGTGCCGCGAACAGTCTACCATTCCGGTTATCACCGGCGGCATCGGCGTTTGTCATATCTACGCGGATGACACTATCGATATCGAGCAAGCGCTGCCGGTGATTGAAAATGCCAAAATACAGCGCCCCAGCGCCTGTAATTCGCTGGAAACGCTCTTGGTACACCAGGGCATCGCCGAGCAGTTCCTGCCGCGCCTGAGCCGTCATATGCATGCCTTGGGCGTGACATTGCACGTCGACGACAACGCGCGCCCTTATCTGGCTGACGGCCCGGCAACCTGTGTTGCCGTGACCGAGGCCGACTACCATGACGAATGGCTGTCGCGCGATCTTAATGTCAAGCTGGTGGAAGGTTTCGAGCAAGCGGTGGCACATATTCGCCATTACGGCACCCAACATTCCGACGCTATCCTGACCCAGTCGATTCAGGCGGCGGAACGTTTCGTGCGCGAAGTGGACTCCTCGGCGGTGTATGTGAATGCCAGCACCCGTTTCACCGACGGCGGACAATTCGGTCTGGGCGCTGAAGTAGCGGTCAGCACACAAAAACTGCACGCGCGCGGACCGATGGGCCTGGAAGCGTTAACAACTTACAAATGGATCGGTTACGGCGACAACTTGAGCCGGCCCTGATGGCGGCGGCGTGCTGTGCCCACGGTCGGAGCAGCCCGCGTCGACACTCGCGCTACTGCTACTGGACACGGCGATTAAGCGCGCATTGGTACGCTTGCCGCAGGCAGCAGACGTGGGCGGGTAACCGAGGGTTAAAGTGGAACACGCGGCTGGACATCAGCCGCACCCGGTTACCCTGGCCGGGGCGAAACGCCTACCGCGCAGGGCTGCTCCCGTTACGATAGGGAGTGGCGCAAGGGCGGTGGGCACAGGGGATGGACACAGCAGGTCGCCCGCACAGCGATCAGAGGGATTGGGTAAGGTTGCCCTCTGCTGCCGTGAGGCTGTAAAATAATCTGTGTAAATGGCATTTTTAGCAAAACCTTTAAAGGACTACAAAATGCCTATCAGCAACGATCTTATTGACCAATTGCTCCAGGATTGCCACTCCCCTCAGGACCTGTTG
>NZ_FRDB01000339.1 GCF_900143145.1 Candidatus Sodalis sp. SoCistrobi | reverse complement strand
TCATATGCTGTTTAACCAGCGTCTGATATCGGCGGGTAAGGCGAGAGTCAATCCCGCCAACAGATAGGTTGAAATCATTCTGCAAAGTAATAACAGGTATCACGATAAATGTGTAGATACCTATGCTGCGGGAGGGCGGATGGGGCTGTTTGAGCTGCTGACCATGACTCCCGCGGTACGTCATCTGATCCGCGAAGGGAAAACCCACCTGCTGCCGGGACTGCTGCCGGGCTGTCGGCGCGCGGGGAAACCGGCTTTCGCCCGCGATGTCCTGAACTAAATCGCGCTATCCAGCCTTAGTGTTTTGCTTGTTGCGGGTATGACGCAACGCCCTCACGGCGCCGTGCCGCCGTGGTTTGCTTTGTAATGAGCCATTTTGCCAAGGATTGTTTTGCCTCTTGTCATGCCGTTTCGTATGCTGCTGCTGTCCCAGGCGCTGGATAGCGCTGTGGGAAGGGCAGCGCTATCGCGCTTCACAACAAGGAACGGGTACAAAATGAAAATCAAGCCATTGCTTATAGCTGCGGCGTGTCTGGGGACGCCGTTTGCCGGCGTTGCCGGTCAGGCCCACGTTTGTCATTCCTCCACCATGAAAATTGACCTCAGCAAAGGCCCCGGCAGTCACGAATTATCAGACAGCGTTGTCTTTAACTGCCCTGACGCCGGCAGTAAGACCATTCCAGCGCTGGCGCAGGACGGCTGGAAAATTGTCTCGGTGACCGAGCAGGGCGGACCTGATGATGATCCGGACGTGACCAATCTGTATTTTGAGCTAGTGATCCAAAAAGATTAAGCCCCGTCGTCTGCCGGCGGCGGCCATTCCGGTCAGCCGCCGCAGTCCACGCCTGTCATGATGTTATCCGTTTGTGACCGCGCTCACTATCAGGTTGCTGATATTGCCACGCCGATAGAAAAGTTGGCAATGATCCGAAGGCGTTACGCCCGGCAAGCTCCTTACACTGACCTCCGCGTTTGTTGACCGCATTCCTTCATCACCGCTTCCTCGCAGTTCGACGCCGGCGGCGATCTCACTTTGCAGACAGGAGCTTGTCCATGGGTAGTTCTATCGTGCTGGGGATCTTCTGGCATTTCATCGGCGCCGCCAGCGCCGCCTGCTTTTATGCCCCGTTCAAGAAAGTTCGTCACTGGAGCTGGGAAACCATGTGGTCCCTTGGTGGTTTCTTCTCTTGGGTGATCCTGCCCTGGGCTATCAGTTGGCTATTGTTACCGGATTTTTGGGCCTATTACCGCAGTTTTCCGTGGGGGACGCTGCTGCCGGTGTTCCTGTTCGGCGCCATGTGGGGCGTTGGCAACATCAATTACGGCCTGACAATGCGCTATTTAGGAATGTCGATGGGGATGGGGATAGGAATTGCCATCGGCATTACGCTTATCGTCGGCACATTATTGACGCCTCTGCTGCAGGGGAAATTCGGCGTCCTGCTCCACACCACCGGCGGGCGGATTACCCTTCTCGGGGTGTTGGTCGCGGTCATCGGCGTGGGTATCGTCAGCTATGCCGGTTTGCTTAAAGAGCGGGCGCAGGGTATTCGAGCTGAAGAATTTAACCTGAAAAAAGGTCTGCTGTTGGCGGTCGTATGCGGTTTCTTCTCGGCGGGGATGTCGTTTGCTATGGACGCGGCGGTGCCGATGCATGAAGCGGCAAAAAATGCCGGAATAAGCCCGCTTTACGTGGCGCTACCCAGCTATGTGGTGATTATGGGCGGCGGCGCTATTGTCAATTTGGGCTACTGCTTTATCCGGCTCGCTACGCGGCGGGAAATATCCCTAAAGGCATAGGTATCTACACATCAGGGAGGAGGCTTAAGAGCAACTCTCGCTAAATGAGTAAGTTCTTCCAGACTATATTCCGATAATAATTTTAGTGTATTCAACAAGATGGATAGGCCAGCGAGCAGAGCAGGAGCGCTCTCTCTGCGGCCTCGC
>NZ_FRDB01000097.1 GCF_900143145.1 Candidatus Sodalis sp. SoCistrobi | reverse complement strand
CGGCGACTCCTACGATAATGCGATGGCAGAGAGTATCAACGGGTTGTACAAAACGGAGGTTATCCACCGCGGGAGCTGGAAAAACCGGACGGAAGTGGAGTTGGCCACGCTGGACTGGGTGGACTGGGTGGACTGGTACAACAACAGAAGGCTGCTCGGGCGGCTGGGTTACATCCCTCCTACTGAAGCCGAAATGAACTATTACGCTTTGCAATTAGCATCAGAGGAAGCGGCGTAGTATTGCCAAAATTACTCTCTAATAAACTCGGGGTTATTCAGTACACCACTAATAGAGTTATCAGGAATACGCGGCGTTTTAATTAACTTGCGAATATCAGCACTTCCCATATCGGGCATCTCCTTTTCATAGGGAACAGTAGGCTGTTTGATAGCGTGGTGCGCCTTCAAACGTTCAAACGTTAAAATAGAAACGTACTGGCTTTTCTCATTCCGGGTCAGTCGCTCATCACACTGGATAGCGCGGCGGGCCGCATAAAATTGTGTGTCGATGGCACGGATGTCCTGCCGCTGGGCGGGGTGTAGCTGGTTTTCCTCATATCGCCGCAAGAAGTAGGCCGCCACGAAAGACGCCTTTTTATCCGGCTTGGGCATCACACGACGAACAGGGCTGACGGCGGTTGACCTGAGCGGCCTGTCTCCCTCACCAAACAACACCGTTCCGCGCCGCTGTATCTGCGCAAGCGTCGTCACCTGATGGGGATGACGCGCATAGGGCGGCATATTCAGCGCGAAGGCGTCTCCTCCTCCCATTCCGGGCCTAAATCGATAACCGGCTCTGTGGATTGACGCTGAGACAGTTGGGACGCCAGGAATGGCGGTAAACTTGCCTGTGTGGTATTCCCCAGCGTTTCGTCGTCGTCCTCTTCCGGCTGATAAATCAGATCGCAATCCAGCACTTCCTCCTGATGCTGATTGTCCCAGGTGAAGGTGTGCACCACCCGGCAGAAACACCGTATTAAAGGCTTCTCTACCCGCCCTGTGAGTTGCCACATCGCCGCCGGACACACTTTGCACGCCATCGGTAACGCGGGTAATTCGTTTTTCTCCAGTTTCAGCAACACTTCGCTGGTTATCGCTTTGCCGTTCGGCAGGGTATAAGTCATAGTTCCCCCGGTATTTATCGTAAAAAGCCGCCTGACGTTGTGCCAGGAGATGAAGTTTCTCTTCAGGCGACGCCGCCTTGTAACGCTGTCGAAAAGACGGCGTTGCCTTGCTCACATATTTGATTTCTTTTGCCCGCTGAGGCCATTCCCGCAATCGGTCACGGATAATCGCCTTATCCAGAGGGGGCTTTTTAACCTCTCGACGCACAATAAAATCATCCTGAAAAATCGTTTCTTTCAGATTGGTAAATTTTTCATCGCCGGGAATCCGGACCGCAAGATATTCATTCTCTTTTCCCTGATGACGTACGCGAGTGTCACCAAAGGTCGCCACGTGTGCATAAAAATCCTCACGACTAAAAATAGCCTTATCTATCACATCGCGCACAAGCTGCTTTTTAAACGCCTGATGCCGTCCTCTAAAATCATCGCCTTTATAACGGGAAAGTACATCAGCGGCACTGGTCGGATCCACGCGAACGTGCTCTCTGGGTGAGGCCAGATGATACTTCTGATTAATGTACTCTTGAAAGGCTTCAAAATACGCCACTTGGCGTTCTACCATGCCACGAGGATTCATTTCCTTTCCTGAAAGGAGATTTCTTCGCGGAATAAAAATATGAATATGTGGTTTTCTTTCAACCGGCTCACCCGTTTTTCTGTCTGCAACAGATTTGATTTTAGGCAGATGGGCTTCGGCATAGAAATTATACTCCTCATCTTCATAGGCGTACATTAAAAACTGCTTGAACTCCTGAGTAATCGACAGCAGCATATCATAAGACAGTTCATCTTCCCGAAATGACAGCGTGAATGTAGCGTAGCGCTCCTGCCCCTTATCGGGTATCTGCTGATATATCTTTTTCGTAAGGTCTAAATCACCGTAGAGAATAACCCGCTCATCAAGCTCTTCTCGTGTGTATTCGCGTCCGCTTTTTTGTCCTTCCTCAAGATATTCCTTTCCGCCATTATTATAACCACTGACTCTAATCAACATCATCAATTCCTGAAAGCAATAGCTGGCGAATATCAACAAGCGCATTATTGACAGATGTATAGAGTGATGATGACACTTTGCCGGCAACATAAGCGCTGTTGAGTTGATGTGCAATCTGGTTCAGATTATTACTCGACTTATTAAAGAGAAAGGTTAAACGCGCCAGGTCTTTTGATGGCGTTGATTTTACGGTAAGATTAACATTGGCATTTAAAAAAACCTCACGAAAGAAGGCGGACTTCTTCATGTTTGAAGAGGCCAGTTTTTCCTCGAACTGAGAAAAATCACTTTGGGACAAGCGAAAGGCAACCACCTTATCTTTGTTCTTCTTTTCTGCCATAGAACGCCTCTGATAACGAGTAACAATGACACCGACTGGGTATGCCGAGCGCCAGCGGGGTTTCAAAGGGGGGACCCCTTTGGCACGGACGATTTTACAGGTGGCGCAGCCATCTGTAAACATCGGTCACGTGCCTAATAAAAATGTCTAATTTAAATAAAACACACTTATCATACATAAATCACCTTAACAAAATCAAAAATCACACATTAATCATCTATTTTTCATACATTATAGGCACAGAACTTGACAAATCACACAATAATCATCTATATTTCACACATAAAGGGGGGATGTATGGGTGATTCAATAAAAGAAAATCTCAAAGAATTGATTTTTCTACTTAGAGATCCAGACACAAAAAGCAAACAATCGGCTTTTAATGCATGTTATCGACAACTGACTAAGGCTAAAGATCTCGCTTCTTGGGAGACAATTGTAAAAACAATTAAAAGCGAAACAGGAATTGAATTTGATTCAAGGATCGCATCAAATATGTACGGAAGAACAAAGAGAAAATTAGAAAAAAAACTTTCTCTTAGAGTAAAAATAAATGAAGAACAGAATTCAACCATTAAGGATAGATACAACACAGAAAAAAATAAAGAAGTAAAGTTAGAATCGCGTAAGATAGAAAACCCAGGAGATCTTAAAAAGCTACGCTCCAGAACAATAAATTTAGACGACTTAGAAAACGGAGATTGAAATGAAAGTTGCCATTCTTAATTACACTGGTACAGTAGGAAAAACTACCATTGCCGCTCACTTACTTTCACCACGCATGAACAATGCACCAATATTTTCCATTGAATCCATTAATGAAACTGCTGAAGGACTTGGTATTGATGTTGAAAAAATGAAAGGTAGCAAGTTTAGAGAATTATTCAGAAAAATCATGCTAGAAGATGATTCTATAATAGATGTTGGTGCGTCAAACATAGAAGATTTCATGAACAACATGATTAAATTTGATAACTCTCATGAGGAAATTGACTACTTTATAGTTCCAGTAACAAGCGGAACAAAAGAGCAAAAAGAATCAATTTCCATGCTAGATACACTATCAAATATTGGCATATCTGCCGAAAAAATAAAGGTCATATTCAACAGGGTTGAAAGTGATGTCCTTGAAGAATTCCCTTACGTCATTAACTTTCATAAAAAAGAAAAAACTTTCACAGCAGACATAGATTGTGCAATATGGGAAAATGAAATATTTGACGCCTTAGCGGTTAAAGGTATTACTATAGATGCACTAATAAATGACGACACCGACTATAAATCATTATTAAAAAACAGAACAGATGCAACAGAAAAAGAAAGAAACAAATGGGCTGATATGTTTGGATTGAAATCTTTAGCAAAAAGTGTAAAAAGAAATCTCGATTTAGTTTATGACAACCTATTTAACAAAAAGGATTAATCATCATGAGTCAGGAGAATAAAACACCAAGAACCGCTAGAGATGCACTTATAATAGAGCTATTAGGAGATTTAGGTGTTGTACACGATGAGATAAAAAAACTACCATCTAACATTGAAAATGTTTTAGCTGACTCAATCAGATTGGTGGCAAAGTCTGTTAATGACGTTGAATCATCGGCTGAAAAAATAAAAATTGAAACACAAGAATTTTTATCATCTTTATCAAAAAAAGAATTAGAAAATCATAAGATTTCATCGCAAGAAGTATCATTAGGTGAAATCGAATTACTAAAAACTAAAATTTCTCAAACAATCAATACTGCTGTCGAAAAAAGTATTGAAGAGCCACTGTCTGAATCGAAAGAAATAATTAACAAGCTAAATAATCAATTACACAATAGCACAAGCCCCATGCCTAGATCAGGATGGGCAACAATTATCATTCTAATTTTTGTCTCTACGTTTTTTGGCATGTTTTCATTGTTCTCCTACTTAAAAAACATTTCATTGCAACAAAAAAACATGGAGCTACAACAAGATATAAATTTTGAAAATAGAAGATTTGCTTACCATATGGAGGTGATTAATAGATTACCCAAAAACACACAAGCTCAATATGACGAAGAAAAAAAGAAATTTATTAAAGATATGGAAAAAAGAATACATCAGGATTGATACGCACGTTTCACACATACCCACAATCGCTATGGCGCTCCTTACGTAGCGCCACCGCTCCCGCTGCGCCATGCCGCTTTATGGCGGCATAGCTTGCTGGCTTACGCTCATGTGGATATGTGCAAAACGCTACTTTTTTATAAAGTCGTTAAGAACCCCACTGCCTTTATCATTTTTTCAATGGTTAACCCTTCTATCTCCAATGAATAGCCATTAAAATTTTCCTCAACTTTACCTTTTATACCATTTTTTATTGAAACATACGTATTCCCGTTATACTCGTTAACCGTTGCCAGTTGTTTTAACATCCCGAGTACAATCATTTTTTCTTCATTCTTTTTCTTCTCTTTTTGATGAGAGGCCATTGCAACGGCTATGTGATCATCCGCATGGCACAGTATCTTACGTTTTATATCCCCGGCAATACTACGAGGATCGCGCATCGGTGAAATTGTACAGACATCAGATTTCCCATAACGATAATAGTGATAGTCAACACTGCCGACAATATAAAATCGCCCTTTTTTCATTGTCACGTAAATGGCGTAATGCCGCAGATCAGGGTGCGTTAACTTTATTCTGTTAAAATAATTCCTCTCCAGGTTATCCACGCGCCATTTATTACCCAGAAAAAAGCACACACGCTCAAAAAGTAGCAAATAATTCTCTTTAAAACTTTTTTGATCTTTCATGGATATCATCCGAAAATGAATTTTTGGGGGAAATGCATCCCCCATCACGGTTAAACTCTGGCCTCTACTCGCCGCCATCCTCTCTCCTTATGAGGCCCGTCTGTACCGTACATTTCTCGGATTTCGTCTATACTGTGCTCTTTTCTGTTGAATCGACTTTTATGCTCTTCAGGACGATAAAACCACTGTTTTTTCTTTGCCGCCCATTTACAGCCGGTTTCCTTCAATATCTCTTTGTGCTCGCGTGTTTCTCCGCTAATCCAAACCCAATTGCCAATCACCTCATAAATCACGCCAGCCAAACCAGAAAGGACATTTAATACTTTTTCCAGCTCCTCACCATAGTCATAGCTAGCACCTTCATCATAACTTTGAAATTTATTGATATTTTCAATGTTAGCCATTAAAAAATCAAACGCAGTATTAACGGCTTTCATCAGTTCCCCACCCAACGGATTACGATCTGGATGATATTTCAAGGCCAGTTTCTTATAGGCGATTTTTATATCCTGCTCCGTCAATTCGCCTGATAAACCGAATACATTGAGTGCTTCCTGTACGTTCATAGGTCACCCCCAAAGCATCCAATGATTTCCAGCCTGTTTTTAAACCATCTTTTGTTAGATTCGTGAGCCGCGGTGTTGACGTTCTGTTGTTTCATGTTTGGGGACTCCTGTGTTGATAATCCATCTCTTGTTGAGTTCTTTCGCCGCAAGGGGCGAGCGGAGTACCAACGCAGGCAGAACGCCAGGGGCGGGCGCACAAATTTTTCTGGTCTAGCGCAGCGGCCAGACAAATTTTTGTGACCGTGCATTTCACCCCTGGCGGTATGACCAGGCGGTGCTACGTTAAAGCCCAGGCGAAAGGGCTTAACAAGGATGGGGCAACACCACGCCAACAACATGAAACAACCCGGCACGCCGCGAGCGGAGCGAACGGCGGGACGACATTAAAGGCCCGGCGGGCCGGTGACTCAGCGGCGCGGCCATCTGGCCGCTGCAAGCGTATTCCTTTGCGGCGCTGGCGCAAGCCAGCAAGGGCCGCCGGGCATGACTGAAGACAACGCTATCAATGGAGACGTCTGTTATCAAAGTTCTCAACGGTAAAAATATCTTTGTTTATCAAAACACTATCATCATGGTTATTTTCTTCATCCCTGATAATGGCGCGCGCTGAAGATAACTTTTTCGCTGTCCAACCAAAATAGTCACGGAGAAAAAGTATCATCATACCTTCTGCCGCGTTGCTATTTTCACCATTCTCTTTATTTTTACTGCACTTATTGATAGAAACATCATAGCCGCACGCTACTTCTTCATTTTCAGGATAGCACTCAGCAAGACAATAAGCATTCCTGTATTTATTAGAGAGCTTTTTGATAATATCATTAAGGCTCTTGTCTTTTCTGATATAGAAATACATTTCATCGTGGCATGAAAAGAAATTATCTATTCCGGCTTGCATTTCTGAGCCACAAAAAAGCCCATAATGCTCCGCCATAAAGCCGATTGAATTAAACCATCGCGTATAGAATCGATTAACAAAAACACCCACGTCATTTTCTTTGACCTGATGGAGGATATGGCACCAGTGTGTTTCATACTCCACAACAATAAAGTTGTAATCACCCCCTATTTTTATCACATCAACCACAAAATGAATTTGCTCACGCGAATGTCCACTTTGTGATTGAACATCCTCTTCGATAGAGGACGTTGGAACATTGAAAAAGACGTTATCGACACCTTTTTTATATCGACGACACAGATGCTTCGCAGCCATTTCTGTCACATTAAACACCAACATATTAACCTCAATATCACTTTTCTCGGTAGAGTTTATCTCAACCCCGCGAGGATTGCTTTGCCACAATAATACTCACATCCATTTAATTAGCGGCGGTTGAAAGCAAATTCAACCTTACCTTCGACATTTAATTGCAGTGGTGCATCAAATGCCTTACCCGCTTTGCTCTTGAACCCTTTAATCACCCCCGTTTTTCCCCTGGTCAACAACGTTTCAATTTGGGTCGTGGTCAGCGTCTTACCGGCAATCTGCGGCCATAACCGGAAAGTACAGGCTTTGCACCTGACAACCTTGGCGGAAGCAAACAACGCCTCACCACACATCGGACAACGCGCATTAATCGCCTGTGTATCAACGGAGACAGACTGAACCGCACCCAAATCAACCTGCTTGACCTGCTCACCAATAAACCGCTCCAGTTCATCCAGAAAGGCATCCACCGTTAACTCTCCCGCCTGGATCATCTGTTGCTGTTCATGCCACAGCGCCGTCATATCCGGCGTCGAGGCTATCGGCGGCAAGGCCGCGATAAACTCAAGGCCCAGCGGGGTAGGGATGAGTTTTTTCTTCTCTACCGTGTAAAAGCCGCGTTTTTGCAACGTTGCCAACATCGCCGCCCGCGTAGCCGGTGTCCCGATGCCGCCATGCTCCCCGGCCTTGCCTTCATCCCGCGCCATCAGCAACGCCTTGATGCGCGGCTCCCGGACATACCGGGCCACCCGTTGCAGGTCTTTCAGCAACGACGCTTCGGTGTAAAGCGGCTGGGGCCGGGTTTTCTCCTTGCTGACGTTTACCGTCTCGCAGCGTCCAACATCACCGGCCGCCAACGCCGCCAGGGTAGAAAACGCGCTGCCCGCATCGTCGGGGTTATCGTCATCCTCGTCCACGCCACCTGATAACAGCGCAGTCCAGCCCGCTACAGTGGTGTGATTCGCGCGGGCGATAAACGCCTTGTCTTCGACGCCAAACGTCACTTGCGCCGCCTGATAGCGTTTTTCAGGCAGAAATTGCGCCAGGTATTGCCTGACGATCGCCAGATACACCACGCGCTCATCTGGTGTGAGTCTGTTGATATCGACCTGTGTTGCCGTAGGAATGATGGCCGTATGTGCCGATACCTTGCTGTCGTCAAACGCTCGCCCTTTACGCCGGGTATCTGACTGACTGAACGACTCTGCCAACTCAGGCAAGGCATGGCGCAGCGCCGCCAGCGTATCCGGCGCTTCCGCATACTGTTCACTGGACAGATAATTACAATCTGAACGATTGTAGGTAATGGCTTTGTGCTTTTCACGCAAGGCTTGCGTCAGTGCCAATGTTTTTTCAGCATCGATACCCTGCTGGCGGCTCATTTGCGCCTGCAAATCCAGCAAGGAAAAGGGCAGGGGGGCCGGTGTCTGTTTCTCTTCCACGCGGGCCTCGGTCACCGTCGCGCATTTGCCCTGGCACAGGGTCGCCACATTCTGCGCCCACGGCTCATCGATAATGCGCCCCTTATCGTCAACCGGTGCCACATCCGGCACAATCAGTTTTGCATTAACCGCGCCCGCAGTCATCGCCATCGTTGCGCTGACGGTAAAATAGCTCGCCGCCGCATGATTTTTAAAAGCCAGGTAGCGGTTAACAATCAGCCCCAGGATAGGCGTTTGCACTCGCCCAACCGACAACACGCCTTTCAGTCCTTTCTCTTGACCGGCCAGCGTATAGGCACGGGTCATATTGAAGCCGTAAAGCTGGTCACCGATACTTCGCGCCAGCGCTTTTTGCGACAGCCCGTAGAATTCCTGATTATCACGCAAACTCGCCAGCGCCTTACGCGCCGCATTAACGTTAAGGTCATTAATCAGCACCCGCTTCACCGGGCCGTCATAGTTGAAGAAACTCAACACTTCATCAACCAGTAATTGCCCTTCGTCGTCCGGATCGCCCGCATGAACCACCAACGTCGCACGTTTAAGCAATTCGCCCACCGTATCAAGCTGCGCCTGGGTATCTGGTTTTGCCACATACTTTGGTGGCCGTAACTGGAGAGGTAAATCGCTGCGCGTCCATTTGGCATAACGGGGGTTATGCATCTCTGGCGGGGCAAGCTCCAGCAAATGCCCCACACACCAGGTCACACTATCCTGACCGCATTCAATATAGCCACTTTTGCGGCGAGGCTGGCCTAGCGCTTCCCCAATGACCTGAGCAAGTTGCGGCTTTTCTGCGATAAAAAGTTTCATAAATCACCTTAAAATTATAAACAGTGAAGAAAAATAGATTTATTCCGTTTAATGAAATAAAGTGAATGCGAATAAATCAAAAAACGGAGAATCATCATGAAAGTAAAATCATTACTGTCCGTACTAGCATTTTCATCAATCAGCCTGATAGCCCACGCCGCAGAAACCGACAATCTGGCGGTGTATTCAACACAGCAGGATAAAGGCGCAACCTCTCTCGGCAAGCAGGCTTTTCATACCAAAAGCTTCGATGTTACATTGGCCAATATTGGCGACAAAGACGCTGATTTAAGCAAGTTGTGTCTTAAGGCCTATAATGGACACGGAAAAGCATTCAAACTCGACACCATTGATGAGACGTTAACAACCGGAAAACTGGCACCTAAAAAAACACTGAAAGGCACCGCTGTTTTTGCCTCAAATGATGAGTCGGTTTATGACGCCTCCATTGTTAAACTGAGCGACTATTGCAATAGCCACGATAATAAATAAATCATCGGCAGGGGTTTTCCCCTGCGTTGTTTCAGCATAAAACATTATCCGAAAACACTATTCTCTACTTCGACATAGACAGTCGAGAAAATAAATCTCCGCGTTCTTTATCCAAAAAAGACAGATACCGTGCATAAACTCTTTTTGCATACCGCATTCTAAATGGCGCATTGGCATTTTTAAACCCTGCATTATAGGCACCGACCGATCCCCAGTTAACGCCATTGGCAGAGATGTTTTTAGCCAGAATATACGCACCAACATAAATGTTCTGGCAGGGGTCATTTAACAGCTTTTCTCGTGTTATCCCCCATTTGTTCTTAAGAAACGGAAACCACGACGAATTGATTTGCATCAGCCCCACGTCTTCACTGACGACCTTTCCCTGTCGCCGGTTAAGGCCAACGGCGCGGGGATTCATACCGCTTTCGACCTCCGCTATCGCTATCAACAACAGCGGATCAATACGGTAGGTTCGCGCCGCTGACTCAAAACATGCCGCTATCGCGGCTTTTG
>NZ_FRDB01000094.1 GCF_900143145.1 Candidatus Sodalis sp. SoCistrobi | reverse complement strand
TTGAGTAATCCTGATTCCCCCAACAGGTCCTGAGGGGAGTGGCAATCCTGGAGCAATTGGTCAATAAGATCGTTGCTGATAGGCATTTTGTAGTCCTTTAAAGGTTTTGCTAAAAATGCCATTTACAAAGATTATTTTACAGCCTCCTCGCTGGCCTATCCATCTTGTTGAATACACTAAAATTATTATCGGAATATAGTCTGGAAGAACTTACTCATTTAGCGAGAGTTGCTCTTAAGCCTCCTCCCTGATGTGTAGATACCTATGCAGAGAGAGTCGGGATCAACCGTTTACTGTCTTTAATGTCTCGCTGTGTTTTATAATTCGCCCTCAATCTCTCGCTAATATTATCGCCGTATATTGTCTCTAATGTTGTATTCTCTTCCATTTCTTTCTTGGCTGTTCTCTAGGGAAATTGTTAATGCATTGCGACAGGAAATATTTTGGATATAGTCCCTGTCTGTTCGCCCATTCGATAGTTTAAAGATTATGATGATCCCTTAAATTAAAGGAGAGATGTGATGATTACAGACTTATCGTCCTACCGTCGTCAAATTGGCAGCCACCATAACCGTCATTTACAACCGGACAATGCGAATCGCAATCCCGCGTCAGGAAATGACCGAAATAATGCCTACATTGCGCCATCGCGCCGTATGCCGCTATTTATAACAGGCCTGTTACTCACCAGCCAAATAGCCCAAGCGCTTGCAGTCCCTCTCAGCACCGCACGGGGGCAGCATGGCCCTCCACCGCGCGGTGCTGGCGCGTTGCGCACCGTCAGACAGACATGCACAGCACCTCCCGCGAGCGAAGGTTTCGCGCCCGCGGCGCCCGTACTGGACACTGGGCGCACGCCAAGGCAACCTGTATTTCCCTGCCGTTCAGAGCGGTACAACGTGTTCGCTCAGCTCGACCTTGTCCCACGCCCGGACGAAGCAAAAGCGCCGCCGGCACGGGCCGCTGCACGCAAAAAACGCCTGACATTGCGGGCCACAGAGTCGGTCTATTTTCCTGGTTGTGAGCCTCTTTCAGGGCGCCTGAATCTGACCCTCCCCGCGTCGCAATGCAGGCCCGTCAGCGCGTCGGATTGTCCGGCCCGTCCCCCCAGCAGGGCAGTGGCGTCCCCCGCGACGGGTCCTTTCTCTCTCTCTCGCAAGCCGCCAAAGAGGGGGACCTCAACTGCGTAGATGCCAGCTTACGCGCGGGTAGCGCCGTCGACCAACGTGATGAAAATAATTACACGCCGCTACAGTTGGCCATAAAAAATGGCCATTTCGCCGTGGTAGAGCGCTTACTGAGCTATAACGCCAACCTCTCGGTTGTCACGCCGAACAAGAACTCTACCTTGCTGCATTTGGCCGTCGAGGCCGGTTGTCCCGACGTGTTGACCCTGCTGGCCGATGTAGCCAAGGCTCATATCAATCAACAGGATAGCTGTGGTTGGACCCCATTGATGATTGCTACTCAATGGCCCGATCCCGCACTGTGCTCAATCCTGCTCAATGTCACGGGGATCGATGTCAATCTCACCAATGTTTACCATCAAAGCGCCCTGTGGTTGGCAACCACCTATGATAGTAAAGGGGTCTTCGAGCGGCTACTTCACTGTGAGGATATCGACGTTAATATCGCTGATGTGTATGGCAGCACGCCGCTGATGGAAGTGGTCAGAAACGGTACAAATGATCACCTTAACCAACTTCTCAACAACCGCGGGATAAAGATCAACCTACAAGATAAAAGCTACCAGACTGCGCTAATGCTGGCGATCGAACACAACAAGACGGAGATGTTTGAGCGTTTACTCGCGTTTAGCGGGCATGATTTCAGCCTTCGGAACTCCTATTACCAAACGGCGCTGCAGATGGCGGTGAAATCGGAAAATTTAAATTTCGTTCAGAAATTAATGGCAAAAAGTCATAGCGACATTAACGCGACGGATTATGACGGCAACACCGCGTTGCATATGGCGGCCTGTGCTGGCAACCAGGCTATCGTCGAGCAGTTGCTCACGGCAGAGGGGATCAACGTCACGCTCAAAAACCGCGCCGGGGAAGATGCCCAACATTGCGCCGTTTCTCTGGATCATATCAACACAAATTTGGTGATAATTGGCTATATGATTAAACATAATATCAGCTCCCTCGCCGACGGGGAGGGCGACGACGAGATTGCCATAGATTCGCGGGGGGCGACCCCGACGCCATTGGCGTAAGGCGCCCGCAATGTGCCGGCAACCTGCGTAATACCGGGAGTGGTACTTGCTGCCCTGCTGTGCCGAGAATCTGCGCAATACCGACGTGCTGCGCTGCTGTGCCGGCAGCCTGCGCAATACCGGCGTGCTGCGCTGTTGTGTCGGCGAACGGCGGGCACTAAGGGATACCCGATGTGGCGAATGCGGTCTCGGCGGCGTGTCACAGCGTGGGTGAGCAGTATCTTGGAAATACCCGGCGCAACGGCGCCGGGGGTGCCCGGTGCAACGGCGCAGGGGATGCCCGGTGCAACGGCGCAGGGGTACCAGGCGCAACGCAGTAAGGGGATAAGACACAAAAACGCCGGAACCCGAGGGTCGCCGGCGTAAGGTGAGGGAAAGTCTTACTTCAACAGCGAACGCGCTTTGTTCAGTACGTTCTCTTTGGTGAAGCCGAACACTTTGAACAATTCCTCCGCCGGTGCCGATTCACCGAAGGTGGTCATGCCGACGATCTGCCCGTTCAGGCCCACGTACTTATACCAGTAATCGGCGATGCCGGCTTCGATAGCAACCCGGGTCGTCACCGCTTTTGGCAACACCGATTCGCGATAAGCGTCGTCCTGCGCATCGAAAACGTCGGTAGAAGGCAGCGATACTACGCGCACTTTGCGGCCTTCAGTCTGCAACTGCTCATAAGCGGCTACGGCCAGCTCCACTTCCGAACCGGTCGCGATGAAGATCAGTTCCGGCTGTCCTTCGCAATCTTTCAGCACATACCCGCCGCGGGCGATATCCGCCAGCTGCTGCGCCGTGCGCTCTTGCTGCGCCAGATTCTGACGTGACAAAATAAGCGCGGTAGGACCGTCGTGGCGCTCGATGGCCTTCTTCCAGGCCACCGCCGTTTCCACCTGATCGCAGGGACGCCAATTGCTCATGTTCGGCGTCATGCGCAGGCTGGCTAACTGCTCGACCGGCTGATGGGTCGGGCCGTCTTCACCCAAACCGATAGAATCATGGGTATAAACCATGATATGGCGCGCTTTCATAAGCGCCGCCATGCGCACCGCATTACGAGCGTATTCGACAAACATCAGGAAGGTGGCGGTATAGGGCACAAAACCACCGTGGTGGGCGATACCGTTACCGATAGCCGTCATGCCGAATTCGCGCACGCCGTAGTGGATATAATTACCGGCAGGATCGTCGGCAATCGAGGTGGATTTCGACCAGATGGTCAAATTACTGGGCGCCAGATCCGCCGAGCCGCCCAGGAACTCCGGCAGCATGGGGCCAAAGGCTTCCAGTGCGTTCTGCGAGGCTTTACGGCTGGCGATCTTCGCCGGCTTGGCCTGCAGCTGTTCAATGATTTTCTGGCTTTCCGCCTGCCAATTCGCCGGCAGCTCACCGTTCATACGGCGTTTGAACTCGCGCGCCAATTCGGGGAACGCTTTTTCATAGGCGGCGAATTTATCATTCCAGGCCGCTTCTTTCTGCTTGCCCGCCTCTTTCGCGTCCCAGCCTTGGTAAATTTCCGCCGGGATGACGAAAGGCGGCTCGTTCCAGCCCAGCGCTTTGCGCGTAGCGGCGATTTCATCGTCGCCTAAAGGCGCGCCGTGGGCGCCGTGGGTGCCGGCTTTGGTCGGTGCGCCAAAGGCGATAACGGTTTTACACATCAGCAGCGACGGTCTATCGGTGACGGCGCGGGCGTTTTCGATGGCCGCCTTGACGCTATCGCTGTCGTGGCCGTCCACGCCGCGTACCACATGCCAGCCATAGGCTTCAAAACGGGCGGCGGTGTCATCGCTGAACCAGCCCTCGACGTCGCCGTCGATGGAGATGCCGTTATCGTCGTAAAACGCCAGCAGTTTGCCCAGCTTCATCGTGCCGGCCAGCGAGCAGACTTCATGGGAAATGCCTTCCATCATGCAGCCGTCGCCGAGGAAAACATAGGTATGGTGATCGACAATCTCATGGCCGGGACGGTTAAACTGCGCCGCCAGCGTACGCTCGCCGATCGCCAGACCGACGGCGTTGGCAATCCCCTGGCCCAGCGGCCCGGTGGTGGTTTCCACGCCATCGGTGTAACCGTATTCAGGGTGCCCTGGGGTTTTGGAATGCAGCTGACGGAAGTTTTTCAATTCTTCCATCGGCAGATTGTAGCCGGTGAGATGCAATAGGCTGTAGAGCAGCATCGAGCCGTGGCCGTTCGACAGAATAAAACGGTCGCGATCGGCCCATTTCGGATTAGACGGATTATGGTTCAGGTAATCGCGCCACAGGACTTCGGCGATATCCGCCATGCCCATCGGCGCGCCGGGGTGGCCGGAATTGGCTTTTTGCACGGCATCCATGCTTAACGCACGGATAGCGTTGGCAAGCGCTTTTCTTGATGTCATTAGAGGCTCCAAAGGTTACAGTTTTGCCGCCAGAAGATCTTCCAGGCTTTGTTGGTCAACCGCGAACTGGCGGATACCTTCGGCCAGTTTGTCCACGGCCATCGCATCCTGGTTATGTTCCCAGCGGAATTCCGGTTCAGACAGCGGCGCCGGCTGATGAAAACCTTCGGTGGAGGGCGACAGTTTACGCTCAACGCGCGCGTCGGCTTTATGCAACTCTTCCAGCAGGCCAGGGGAGATGGTCAGGCGATCGCAGCCGGCCAGCGCCAGAATCTGTTCCACTTTACGGAAGCTGGCGCCCATGATGACGGTTTGATAACGGTGCTGTTTATAATAATCGTAGATTTTGCGCACCGAGACCACACCCGGATCCTCGTCCACCACGTACGGGTCGAGCGGTTTACGTTGGTTGTACCAGTCATAAATGCGGCCGACGAACGGCGAAATCAGATACACGCCGGCTTCGGCGCAGGCGCGCGCCTGGGCGAAGGAGAACAGCAGCGTCAAGTTACAGTTAATCCCTTCTTTTTCCAGCTCTTCAGCGGCCTTGATCCCTTCCCAGGTGGAAGCCAGCTTGATGAGAATGCGGGATTTATCGATCCCCTGTTCCTGATACAGGGCCACCAGTTTGCGGGCCTTGGCGACACACATGCCGCGATCGAAGGAGAGGCGCGCATCCACTTCGGTAGAGACACGTCCTGGTACGCTTTTGAGGATCTCCACGCCGATATTGACCGCCAGCTTGTCGGAGGCGTTAATAATCTGGGTTTCGCGGGTGCCGCCCTGTTTGCGGGCATAGGCCAGCGCATCTTCAAACAGCGGTTGATAGGCGGTAAGGCTGGCGGCTTTTAGGATCAGGGACGGGTTGGTGGTGGCATCTTGCGGCGTATAATGGCGGATGGACTCGATGTCTCCGCTGTCGGCCACGACGGTGGTAAATTGTTTCAGACCTTCTAACTGGTTCATTTCTCTACTCCATGAATTGAATACTATCACCCGCATAAGTGACGGTTAACTTTAGGATAACACTGCATCAACAAGACGTAGAATGAAATACGCTTTTTCTGATTATTATGATGACTCTAATCTATGGCCGCGCAGAAGGCAGCGACCGGGTAAGCCGGCGCTGTCGCGTAAGGTCAACAATCTACTTTATCTTCTCATAAATAATTGTGAAAGAGTGCTATATATTAACGCCGCGACTGAACCTGGTGCAGCCATTTATCCAGCTGGCGCGCAAATTCCTGGCGCTCGCGCTGCCCGAGCGGCGGTGGACCGCCCGTTTGGATGCCGCTGCCGCGCAGGGTATCCATAAAATCGCGCAGGGTGAGTTTCTCGCGGATTGTGGCCTGCTGGTAAAGTTCGCCGCGCGGGTTAAGCGCCAGCGCTCCCTGTGCCAGCACTTCCGCCGCCAGCGGAATGTCGGCGGTAATCACCAGATCCCCCGCAGCGGCCCGTTTGACGATTTCGTTGTCCGCCACGTCGAAACCGGCGGCCACGCGCAGCGTGCGGATAAAGCGAGATGGCGGCACCGGTAGCGATTGATTGGCGACCAGCGTGATCTGTATCTCATGCCGTACCGCGGCGCGAAACAGGATCTCTTTGATGACCCGCGGACAGGCATCGGCATCCACCCAGATTTCCATGCTGTTACTCCTTAAGCCAATCGCGGGCCGGCAAAAAGTCGCGATACAGCGCGGCCTCGGGGCTGTCGGGCGCCGGATCGTAGTGATATTGCCAGCGGACCAGCGGCGGCATCGACATCAGGACCGATTCGGTGCGGCCGCCCGATTGCAGACCGAATAAGGTGCCGCGGTCCTACACCAGATTGAATTCGACATATCTGCCGCGGCGGTAGAGCTGAAATTGCCGCTCGCGCTCGCCCCAGGGATGGGATTTGCGCCGCTCGACGATGGGCAGATAGGCATCGAGATAGCCCTGACCCACGGCGCGGCTGAAGGCGAAAGCCTCGCTGAAGTCCGGGGTGGATAAGTCATCATAAAACAGCCCGCCGATGCCGCGTGCCTCGTTGCGATGCTTGAGAAAAAAATAATCGTCACACCAGCGCTTATAACGGGGATAGACCGTGTCGCCGAACGGCTGGCACAGGGCCTGCGCCGTGCGGTGCCAGTGGACCGCGTCCTCGTGAAAACCGTAAAACGGCGTGAGGTCGAACCCGCCGCCAAACCACCATATCGGTTCCGCCCCCGGTTTTTCAGCGATAAAAAAACGCACATTGGCATGGCTGGTGGGAATGTAAGGGTTCTCTGGATGCACCACCAACGACACGCCCATCGCCTGATAGGAACGTCCGGCCAATTCTGGCCGATGAGCGGTAGCGGAGGCCGGCAGGGCGCCGCCATACACCCGTGAAAAATTGACGCCGGCCTGCTCGAAGACCCGGCCCTGGCGCAACACCCGCGTCCGTCCGCCGCCGCCTTCGTCGCGCTGCCAGAGGTCTTCATGGAAAACGGCGCCGCCGTCGGCGGCGGTTAACGCCGCGCAAAGGGTCTCCTGCAGCGTCAGAAAATAGGCGTTAATGTGTTCGATATCCGGTTGTTCCATCGCTAAAATCCCTGTGTGTAAGCGGCGAAAAGGTGAGGCTACGCCAGTATAACGCCGGCGGGGCCGTAACACTAACCGTGCGGGCCAAAACGGCGCCTGAACGGGGGGGACGCCTCCGGTGGGGTGAGCCACGGCTGTCTTTAAGAGATTTCGGGCGAAAGAGTCATAAACTGCCCCGGAGTTATTTGCCTTCATCACAAACAATATTTATTTTTAAAACAAATAAAAACAAATGAATAAATAAAATAATCCAGTGATTTTCATTATTTGTTATACTAATGGTCACTCATAACTTCCTGCACAACCGCGCAAGCTCTCGAACGCTTGGAAACAACTTTTCCGCTCAATGATGGCTTTAGTATAACCATCCCCCCAAGCTGTTTTCCCATGTACACCCGGTATGCAGTAACATCCCAACGCCATGATAGAGACGATGTGCCAGCCACAGAGAGAATGCACACCGGGGGTTCCATGCCTACCAAGCTCGAACATGGCTGCACAAAATCTCCTCAGCCCTCGTGCTATGCGGATTCTGCTGGGCATACCCCCACGACCTACAAAAATATTGTAGGTCTCCGTGAAGCGTACGGGCGTTGGATATCGGTAACCGGGGAAGTCATTTCGGGTGGGGACGCTGGACAAGTCCTTCAGACGTGCACAAGCCAAAGCGGCATGAACCGCGTATCTTTTAGCGAGGCGGTTGGATGCAGATGACCGACTGACTATAAGACGGTTGGTCGCTTTTTGGACATCTGAGAGGCTGGGGCATGACCCACTAAATGTGGGTTAGATTTTTTTTATAAAAAGTAAAAAAAGTCTCGGGTTACACGGGTTACCGGGTTATCGTAGGGTGCTAAGTTTTTATTCGCATTTATAATCAATGGCTTGACATTTTTTAACCAGAGATTTGTAACTCGTGAAACAGCGTTCCTAACCCGTGAGTAACTTCACGTAACCCGTAGAATAATCTCTCTGCAATGCGGCTATGTGATTGTCATCTTTCAGGTGCATGGGAGTTTTCCCCGAAACAGGGGAAAATTAATCGTCATGCTATGCCGCTGGACAAATGAGAAATCGGCATTGTTATTCAATAGGTTATCTGTGCGCAAGCCCCCACGACCTTCGCTGATTTTGCGAGTGACTAATAGTCACGCACAAAGTTTGAGCATGCCTCAGGGGTGGCATTTGAAATGTGACCCTTTGGACGATGCACACCCGGTATGCAGATTGCTGATAACCCGTTGATACGCCTTATGCTTCAGTTTTGAATCATCTCTACTTTTGCGAGTCAGTATCGCTGACGCACAAATTTTGAGCGATGCGATAATCGTCGCACCGGTTGGTGAGCTTCCGATACCAAGGGGCACATAAACCCCGGGATTTTCCCGTAGTTTAAATACACCAGACGCACAGATGTTAACAGGGGAAGGGTTTCAAATCCGACCCTTTGGACTATGCACACCCCATGTGCAGCATGGCTGTACCGCCGCTCTATGATTTTGCACTCCCCGATTTTGGGGAGCTCAAAGTTTGAGCGAAGCTACAGAAATAGCTCCGGGTAACCAAGGCAATAATATTGACGTGGTTCGTTGAGACGTTTTGCGAGTCAGTAACACTGACGCACAGAGTTTGCGCGAAGCATCGATTGGTGCTTCGGTCTGCACAAATTCCCAATCGGCATTATCATTCAATAGGTTATCTGCACATACCCCACGAACTGCGTCGAAATAATCGACGTGGTTAGCCGTGCTGCACAAATCGAAAATATCCCCTTACGTTCAGATAGTTATCTGTACGCAAGCCCCCTATGGCTGCTTGGTGGCGACATTTTAATCAGTCCGTTTGAAACGTAAAGGTGACTCTGTGAAATGGCGAAAGGTAAACGAACACTAAACGCGCGACGGCAACTTTTTTTATAATATAAGCAAAAAGGGGTGGTTTTAGTGGTTTGAGTGGTTTAGAAATCCGCATATAATTGAAATATAATGAAATGATTGAAATTTTCTAAACCACTCACCCCCGTTTTTAAACCACTGGCACCCGCTTTAAAACCACTTCCCGTCGACGATTGAGATAAAATCATCTGGAAAAGCTCCCTCTCTGGCTGGCTCATGTGCTGGACAACTGCCCCGGAAGCCTTATCGGCTGTGGCTTTTACTGCACACACCCCCTGTGCCACCCTCAAAAATAGTGCTCATCGGCAGCTTTTACCGGATTTTTGCAAAACTCAGTACCGGGCAATCGCGGATGCTGATTATTGCTCAAAAGTTGAACTACAAAATTTTCGTAGTTCAAAATATAGCCAAGCACATACCAACTGACATGGGCAATCGCCTCATTGCTCACGCGACCATACCTAAGAGCGTCTGTGCGCCATCGTGAGAGGTTTTCGGCTTTGAATTACTAAAGGGTGCCAGACATTGGCAAAACGTCTCAGGCAAGCTGACGGGTGCCTTAAAATTGACATCAACGAATGGATGCAAGCCTGAGAGCACCCGTAAGCCATCAGGCGCGCTTCATATGCCAACGTGGTGGGGTTTTGAATGGAGAGCGAAGAAAATCGCTTACAGCGCCAACACGTGCGCTAAATGGGAGATTGCTGGAGACTGTTGGGAGGGGAATTGAGGAGAGAAGCTGTGGCGACCGTAAATGTTCAACAGAGAGTAAACGTCAGTGTGAATATTACATTGTGCTGGAGTGCCACAGGTCAACGAAATCGGACGCATTGCGTTGAATACGAACAAAAAATTCTCTCTTAATCTGTAGATATTCCGCGAACAACATCAAGCAAAATATAAAATTAATTTCTGTCAAGGTATGAAATACTTGTCACTCAGCTACATGGAATGTGGTTATTGGGTTTTCGTTTATACAAAGGAGTGGTGTATGAGAGATTGTTTCGATTTAGCAAATTATTATCTGATACGAAATCAAAACGAGGGCTGTGGGGATGTGATTACCAGCACTAAATTGCAACGACTTGTTTACTATGCACAGGTCTTTGCACTATCTCTGCTTGGCAAACCATTATTCAATGAAAAAATTGAAGCCTCACCCGATGGTCCTGTTATCCGTGCCCTGAAGCTGAGGTACCGATACTATAAGAATGGGCCGTTACCAGTCCCGCCAGTCAAGATAGACATGAGCAAATTTACGCCTGATGAAGCAGCTATACTCGACAAAGTTCATCGTATCTATGGTCAGTATTCAGGCTGGAAGTTACGTGAAATGGCTTGCAGTGAACATGAAGAGCTACAGCAAAAGAAGGACGCCTGCCAGGGTAACACCTTCATGCTCACCGATACATTGACCCGCTGGCATAAGTCCGAACTCGGCCAGTTCGCGCAGAGGCACTGATGGCGGCCCCGCCTCGTTGAGGGGTCGGGGTAATTTTTCTCTTGCTTAACAACACAGCGTACTACTACACTGGGGCTATACCCCATTTACGATGTCCAAACACGAGGAAGATGATATGACTAGGTTATTAAATATTGTCGCTCGAGCTATCA
>NZ_FRDB01000207.1 GCF_900143145.1 Candidatus Sodalis sp. SoCistrobi | reverse complement strand
CGGCGACTCCTACGATAATGCGATGGCAGAGAGTATCAACGGGTTGTACAAAACGGAGGTTATCCACCGCGGGAGCTGGAAAAACCGGACGGAAGTGGAGTTGGCCACGCTGGACTGGGTGGACTGGTACAACAACAGAAGGCTGCTCGGGCGGCTGGGTTACATCCCTCCTACTGAAGCCGAAATGAACTATTACGCTTTGCAATTAGCATCAGAGGAAGCGGCGTAGTATTGCCAAAATTACTCTCTAATAAACTCGGGGTTATTCACGCTGCTATCGGTCACTGGCCCACTATCTCTCAGCCAAGGCAGGCTGTTTCGATCCCGACAGCGAAGAAAGCGACGATAGCATCCTGATAACGGTGGCTATGGCTAACGGCCAACTGGTGGAGTCGCTCAACCAGGTAAAAGCCACGTTGCTGACGCGCCTGCGCGGGGATCGCGGCCAGCGTGGCACCCGACGCAGCCTGCACTATTATTTCGTCGCCCAGGATATTCACGAACGAGCCAGTTCGGCGCACGCACGCTATCAGCAACTCCGTGAGGAATTGCGCTTCAGCGATGTGTTGTTCCGCTTTCAGCGCCTGTTGGAAATGCAGGCCCGCGCCTGCGAAAACCTCGCGCAGTCTATCCTGCTACGCCGTCGTTATCAGCACGACTCACGGTTCGAGCGGCTTTTTAACCATCTTGACGCCGCCATCGCCCGCGCCGGTACGGGCGCGCCTCTTGCCGCACTGCACCCTTTACTCAATAACCTGCGGGCGATTGATGCCCAACTGGCCACCATCGAATCCGAGCAGGCCATCGCCCGCATGCCGGCCGAGGAAAACAATCTGTCAGACGATAAGCTGACCGGCTGGCAGGATATCCGCACCCGCCTGCGGCTGAATCTGACGCCGGAATCCGCCCTGTTCCGCCACGCGGTGCGCATGTCGCTGGTATTGTGCGCCGGCTATACGTTCATCCGCTTGAGCGGCATGCACTATGGCTATTGGATAATGCTGACCAGTCTGTTTGTCTGTCAGCCAAACTATCAGGCCACCCGGCGGCGTCTGGCGCTGCGTATTGCCGGCACCGTCGCCGGGGTATTAATTGGCCTGCCGGTACTGTATTTTGTGCCGTCCACCGAAGGGCAATTGGTGCTTATTGTGTTAAGCGGCACGCTGTTCTTTGCCTTTCGCAACAGCCAATATGCCCAGGCTACCCTGTTTATCACCCTGCTGGTGATGTTGTGTTTCAACCTGCTCGGCCAAGGTTTTGAGGTTGCGGTGCCGCGTCTGTTCGATACCTTGGTAGGCTGCGCCATCGCCTGGGCGGCGGTGAGTTTTATTTGGCCCGACTGGCGCTTTCGCCGCCTGCCCGCCGTGGTGGAAAAAAGCCTGACCGCCAACTGCCGCTATCTGGATGCCATATTGGTGCAATATCATCAGGGAAAAGACAACCGGCTTGATTACCGCGTGGCGCGCCGGGACGCGCATAACCGCGATGCGGAGTTGGCGTCGGTGATGTCGAATATGTCCGCGGAACGCCGCGCGGGCGGGGAGCTGATGGATAACGCTTTCCGCCTGCTGTGCCTGAGCCATACCTTCCTCAGTTACATCTCCACCCTGGGCGCACACCGAGGGCTTATTGCCAACCCGCTGGTGCTGGACATCCTCAATGACGCCACCTGTTATGTAGATGATGCCCTGCATCACCAGAACGGCGACGCTTTCCAGGCGCGTCTCGCCCAGGAGCGTGACCGCCTGCTTACCCGTATTGCGCAGTTGGGAACGCAAACGTGCGCCCAAGAACAACTGGTGATACAGCAGGTGGGCCTGTTGTTGACGCTGCTCCCTGAATTTACCGGCCGTAGCCGGCAGATAGCGCAGCTCAGCTAGCCCACGGCCGATTTACCGACAGGCATGGCGGCGATGCCACTCCATCAGTTCGTTACGCAAACATTGGGGTAGCGTCGCCAGATGACGCCCCGCCAGCGCCCCTTCAAGAGCAAACAGCACCTTCACGCTCAGGTCCTGCTTGATATTGCGCAATTTTAGATAGCTATCTTTGGCACCATGGTTGCGCAATGCGTCCACATTTTGGATACCGGCTTTCCACAGCAGCCGCTCAATACCCTGGCCGATGTTGGGCAGATCTTTCAGACGCTGGTGACTGGCCCGCACCTGCCGTTCACGGCACGCCTCCTCAAGCGCCTGCCTCCCCAGCGTTATTAGCGCTGCCGGCGCGTCCCACAGGGTTTCCGATACATGATAATAGTTCAGCGATACCGGAATGCCGCGCTTGGTATAGATGAGTTTGCGCATGCCCAGTTCGCGATAGCGGTATTCGTTGCCGCGAATACCGCGCAGCCAGCACTCTCCTTCAAGGATCAGCGCGAACATCACACCGTCAGCCACCACGCTGTAGCCGCCAAATTGTGAACGGGTTTTAATCTCCCCCAACGGCGAGAACAGCGTTCTCGTTTGTTGAATACGTAACTTATAGTTCGCGTCCATGCGTTTCTCCTGTCGTACCTGACATTGCGTGGCGCGATTACGCGACCGCCGCATCACGTCCCGCAGGCTATCAACTTAATTCGCGCAATTTAAATACCGATTAACGGATCTGCGACGCAGATTGAATTTTTGGGTTGATTTTAACACGCATCGAGGATGCTGTTTTTTTATACAGTGATACAGGGGCAGACATCCAATGCAAACTCATCCTTATGCCACACCCATTACCGGCGCACGCCGCAGCCATGCCGCACAGTCTGAAAGCGCAAATGCGCCTCTGGCGCAGGGGGGAATCAGCGAAGTGGTTTATATCGAAAATCAGCCGGTGGTTGGACATATTCTGCTGCCGCTGCTGCGTCAGCTGGGTTTGCAATCGCGGTGGCTGCTGTGGCTGACATCGTCGCGGCGCCTTAGCCGCCCCTGGCTGGCGCAGTCAGGCCTGCCGTTACAAAAGGTGGTGCAGGTGCGCCAGCCGTCGGCGTTTGATACCGTCGCGGCAATGGAAAAGGCCTTGCTTACCGGCAATTCCAGCGTCATTCTCGGGTGGTTTCCCGCAGAGCTGTCGGAAACGGACAAGCGCCGTTTACAAAATGCCGCCCAGCAAGGTGGTACATTCGGCTTCATAATGTATCCGCAAAACGGCTTGAATCGACAATCTAGACAGTTTTCCGCGTTAAAAATTCATTCAACTTTGTATCATTAAGTAAAATTAGGATTATTCTCAGGTCGACAGCCCGTCGACCCGGATGATCACCTCCCAAACGGGTTAAATCCAGTGATTATGCGGCTTCTAACCCGGTTTCTTTTCCATCACCAGCGTTTTTTTTAGCCGGTTTTATCCCTCGGCGACGCCCTGAAACGCTGTTTTTTATTAGCGGCTTACTACATCTTACTTGTAAGTTTCCTACTTCGTTGTAGACTTTAATTCGCCGGGGTTGCTCTATAACGCTATTTTAATGGCGATGCACAGAGCCTGAGTACGAACGCCGGCAATGGATTTCTTAAATTAGCTTTAAAAGCTCATTGCCTATTTGGATGATAACGAGGCGCAAACAATGAAAAAGACAGCTATCGCACTTGCAGTGGCACTGGCAGGTTTCGCAACCGTAGCGCAAGCCGCTCCGAAAGACGACACCTGGTACACCGGCGGCAAACTAGGCTGGTCCCAGTACCACGACACCGGTTTCTACGGTAACGGTTTCGACAACCGTATCGGCAACGGTCCTACCCGTGATGACCAGTTGGGCGCGGGTGCTTTTCTAGGCTATCAGGCGAACCCTTACCTGGGCTTCGAGCTGGGCTATGATTGGCTGGGCCGTATGGCGTATAAAGGCAGCGTGAATAACGGTGCTTTCAAAGCGCAGGGCATTTCCCTCGCAGCCAAGCTGAGCTACCCGCTGACCGACGACCTGGACATCTACACCCGTCTGGGTGGCATGGTATGGCGTGCTGATTCCAAAGGTGCTTACGACAACGGCAATGCCGGCCGCGTAAGCGACCATGATACCGGTGTTTCGCCGCTGGCCGCTGTGGGTCTGGAATATGCCTGGACCAAAAACTGGGCCACCCGTCTGGACTACCAGTGGGTTAACAACATCGGCGACGCTGGTACCGTTGGCGCCCGTCCTGATAACTCTTTGCTGAGCGTCGGCGTGTCCTACCGCTTCGGCCAGGATGAAGTCGCTGCTCCGGCTCCGGCCCCGGCCCCGGCTCCGGTTGTGCAGACCAAACGCTTCACTCTGAAGTCTGACGTCCTGTTCAACTTCGACAAAGCCACGCTGAAACCTGAAGGTCAGCAGGCGCTGGATCAGCTGTACTCCCAGCTGAGCTCGATGGATCCGAAAGACGGTTCTGTCATCGTTCTGGGCTATACCGACCGTATCGGTACCGACCAGTACAACCAGAAACTGTCGCAGGAACGTGCGCAGAGCGTCGTGAGCTACCTGGTTTCCAAGGGTATTCCTTCCAACAAGATTTCCGCTCGCGGTATGGGTAAATCCAACCCGGTTACTGGCAACACCTGTAACAGCGTGAAAGGTCGTGCTGCTGTCATCAGCTGCCTGGCCCCGGATCGTCGCGTAGAGATCGAAGTGAAAGGCATCAAAGACGTGGTCACTCAGCCCCAGGCTTAAGTTACCATGATGAAAAAACCCCGCTTCGGCGGGGTTTTTTTATGCCTGGCGGGAAAACTTGCCTCTTGGGCAGGTTAAACTTGTTGGGCAGCTCTTGCACTCAGGCAGCTCTTGCACTCAGGAAGCTCAGGAAGCTTAGGCAACTGAGGCAACTGAGGCAGGCTATCTATACGAAACTGCCCGTTAATGCATCATAGCGACGTGGCCGCTCCCCTGTATGACCCGTGCCCGGGCACCCCAATCCGCTCATTCCCTCCTTAGCTCCTTTGCCTGAGCGCTACTCTTGCCAAGCGTTAATGGCACCTCTTCCCCCCAGAAGAAGCATAGGTATCTACACATTTATCGTGATACCTGTTATTACTTTGCAGAATGATTTCAACCTATCTGTTGGCGGGATTGACTCTCGCCTTACCCGCCGATATCAGACGCTGGTTAAACAGCATAT
>NZ_FRDB01000306.1 GCF_900143145.1 Candidatus Sodalis sp. SoCistrobi | reverse complement strand
CGCTCCGTACCCGCATTAAACGACTGGCGCGTAAAACGATTTGCTTCTCGCGCTCTGTCGAGATCCACGAAAAAGTCATCGGAGCCTTCATCGAAAAACACATGTTCTACTAATTGGAGTCATTACCAAATTGTTTAATATTAATACACACTTTCACCGCTTTATTATCCGCTAGTGCAAATATATAAATTCGGCAAATATCCAATTAGGTTAATCCGTGCGGTTTTTAGCAATTAATGCGGAAGCAGGCATCCAATGCGCTTTTTGTTTATTCATGCGCTCATTGAAATTATCCTGTAATAACTTAGGGATAATGTGTGTTGAGAATTTGCAATAGATCACAAAATAATTAATTATCCGTAGTGACTTTTATTCTCAGAAGATTATTATTTTATTTCCCATTGGAGCCTCCTGTGTCTACTTGTTGCGCTTCACGCCTTGGCCGGGGATGAAATAGGCCAAGGCACCGATTTATGTCACCGCTGGCCGTGCAAGAATGCCTGACAGTCTGGCTTTGACAATCAGGGAGCTGTAGGCTAGCGGGTAATTTGCACCAAACGTGCTGTTATTAACCTTGCGTGCTGCCGCCTATTATGTCGCCTGGTGCGGGTATACCGGTACCCCGCGAGAAACAGCCGTGCGATGCAGCCGAATATGACGGCGGCCCGCCACGGCGGCAAGATGCCAGGAATAAACGAAGCGGTAAATGGCGTCGAAATCAAGCGTCACCGTGGGTGTGAGAGGTTATGACGAAAGGGGCGGGATTTACCCCTGGCAAGCAGGCGGTTATTTATACCGCAGGGCGTCATTATAACTTGCCGGCGATATGTTAATTCGTCACCTAAGCCGGGTTATGCAGTGTTTGCGCGAAACAGTATTGACGCCAAGCGAAGCGGCAGAAACAATGCATAATCCGGCTTTTTTATAGTCTAGCGAAAAATTGGCATTACGCCGTGGGCTAACAAGAAAGTGATTTATGTATGGCTTACAGCGAGATATACGGACATAGCAATGGACATGCCCTTTTTTAGTAATTAAATGTTTCAGAAGAGATGTTTCAGTAGTGGCGCGGGCTTATACCCGCATTCAAAAAAAAGCCTATATAAGGTATCAACGTGATGAAAGAAAGCATACTTGCGGTGGCTATTCCGGCCATGCTGGCGGCAGGCCTGTCTAATGCGGCGGAAGTGTATAACAAAGACGGCAATAAGCTTGATTTATACGGAAAAGTGGATGGCCTGCACTATTTCGGTAAAGATGACGCTTATGCCACCGACGGTGACCAGTCTTACATCCGTTTCGGCTTTAAGGGCGAAACGCAAATTACCGATCAACTGACCGGTTATGGTCAGTGGGAATATAACGTCCAGGCTAACAACAGCGAGGGCGGCGATGATCATGATGACGGTAACAAAACCCGTCTGGGCTTTGCCGGTTTAAAATTTGGCGATTACGGTTCATTCGATTATGGGCGTAACGTAACTATGGCGTGGTTTACGACGCCTTGGCCTGGACCGATATGCTGCCGGAATTCGGCGGTGAACTGGCTTACACCGACAACTTCATGGTAGGTCGTACCACCGGCGTCGCCACCTACCGCAACAGCAACTTTTTTGGCCTGGTGGACGGGCTGAGCTTCGCGCTGCAATACCAGGGTAAAAACGATCGCGACGACATGGGCCGCGCCAACGGCGACGGCTGGGGCGGGTCTATCACCTATGAAACGCCGATCGGTATCGGCGTCGGCGTCGTCGGTAGCTATGCCTCTTCCGACCGGACCGACGTCCAGCAGTCCGCGGCGTATGGTAACGGCGATCGCGCCGAGCAGTGGGCTACCGCGCTGAAATATGAAGCCAACAATATTTATCTGGCCGCCACCTACGGCGAAACCCGCAACGCCACTTATTTTGACGGCACGACCTCCACCGGCGCCACGGCGGAAGGTTTCGCCAATAAGACCCAGGACTACTCACTGGTGGCGCAATACCAGTTTGATTTCGGCCTGCGTCCTTCCATCGGTTATACCAAATCCCGCGCCAAGGATGTTGAGGGCATCGGTGATGTCGACTTGCTCAACTACTTTGAAGTGGGCGCGACCTATTACTTTAACCGTAATATGTCCACCTACGTGGATTACATCATCAACCAGATCGATGACGATAATGCCTTGGGCATCAATAGCGGCGACGTCGTCGCACTGGGTCTGGTCTATCAGTTCTAACCTGATGGGTTGACGCTTGTCACCCCTTCCCCCGCCCCGTTTCGCTATCGCGGACGGGGCTTTTTTTCGCCGGTCTGGCGCCGGGTAACGCTCGCGCCCTGTACCGGATCCACGCCGAGGTAGTGAATAACCCCGAGTTTATTAGAGAGTAATTTTGGCAATACTACGCCGCTTCCTCTGATGCTAATTGCAAAGCGTAATAGTTCATTTCGGCTTCAGTAGGAGGGATGTAACCCAGCCGCCCGAGCAGCCTTCTGTTGTTGTACCAGTCCACCCAGTCCAGCGTGGCCAACTCCACTTCCGTCCGGTTTTTCCAGCTCCCGCGGTGGATAACCTCCGTTTTGTACAACCCGTTGATACTCTCTGCCATCGCATTATCGTAGGAGTCGCCG
>NZ_FRDB01000012.1 GCF_900143145.1 Candidatus Sodalis sp. SoCistrobi | reverse complement strand
GCTCATTGAGTTGACTGAAGCTAATTCGCTTATTATTCAGAAAACGCCAGACAGCTTGGGTAGTTGCGAAAGTTGATTTTTGAGCACTTGCGAGGTCTTTAACCGCAGAAGCAAGAAGAGCCGCGGGTGTCATATGCTGTTTAACCAGCGTCTGATATCGGCGGGTAAGGCGAGAGTCAATCCCGCCAACAGATAGGTTGAAATCATTCTGCAAAGTAATAACAGGTATCACGATAAATGTGTAGATACCTATGCCTTCAAGGCGCATATCCCAGCCATTGGCCGGACGCTCCTGGTAATCGGCGAAGTCCTTGCTGTCACGCCAATTGGTCAGGCGCATATAACTGTTTGCGCCCATTTTCAGGTAATCACGCCAGTATTCAACGCCCATCCCCATGCGCGCGTGGTCACGGGACAAATCGTAATCCAGGAAAGTGTTGCCGCCCAGCATATAGCCGTCATTAAACCAGCGCATGCCCATCCCCAAATTAGTCTGGGTACGATCATCGGTGCGGTGCAGGCTTCCCTGGGTAAAGAGGAGTTTGTCCTGCTGTTCATAGAGCGGAATAAGTAAATCAATTTGGGAGTTTTTTAATGAAAACTTGTTATCGACATCCAACTGCAGGCGAGCGGTACCGAATTGACTCAACCATTGCTGAACCTCGGTGCTGGCAGCTCCGGAAGCCATGCCTCGCGCCATGGAAGCAGCGGCATCCCCGCGCGGGCTGTTAGCCAGGAAATTACCGGCCTGGGAGGCAATACCCGCGACTTTCTGCGCCTTGGGATCCTCTTGAGGCGCTGAAGTCAGCCCGGGGGGTTCTTCCCCCCACGTTACGGCAGGCAGCGGCGCTAACGGTACGTCGAGCTCATCCCCCGCCTGTAAATGTTCAAAGCCGCGAGCAAAAGTGCGAAATTGATTCAGCTTGCGTAGGGCATCCATGCTCATATGATATTTTTGCGCGACCAACGCTGTCGTTTCGCCGGCAGAAAGGGTATATATCTTGGTATCAAGGGTCGCCTTATCTGGAGAACCCTTGAGAAATCTAGCGTTACTTGCAGCGCTGGCCAGTGACGGCGCAAAAGCATACGTTAACGGTACAATGGCTTGTACGCCAACATTCAACCAGGTGAAAAGAATTAGCCCCCTTGAAAGGTCTTTTTTTTTGCGGACTTTTTTCATTTAAAAGCACTCTCTAAGTTACATTTATTTACTACCACGCGCTAAACGGGAGTGGAAAAATACCGCGCCCAAAAAGTATTACATGAGAAAGGAAGCTATAGATGGTCCCGACAGACGACGCACAGTAAAACGCAGACCACATTTTGATATAGATAATGGGCCTTTACGTTCTATTTGAGCAATATGAAGCCAACCGATAGAATCGGAAAATTAGCGAAACCTTTCTGATATCCCGCGTGCTAACCCTATAGTGATCGCTGACACCGCGTGAATTTCAGTGTCGTAAATCAGACGACTAAAAAACACACTCCTGATTAACAAAAAAATAATGACTTCTTAAATTTGGCGTAAACGCTTTCTACGATGATGTCTTAAATAGACAACAACGTTAGGTGTGCCTACTGATGTGTATCGACGCAGGCAAAGTGGCTTAAATCGATAATTTACACTGGGAAAAAATGCCGTAAAGGCTATTCCGGCAACCTCCCGAAGGCCCCAAAAATTATCATCATGAAAGCACGACATTCATCGGCAACGCCTGTGGTAATGGCCGATAAACGACATCACCACGACACCATGATAACGACGATAACCTTTTATACTGTTTAACGTCTAAACGACATTATCGTGCCACGGCAATCTCGCCGTCACGATAAAGCAACCGCCAGGGGACCGAACCAACGCTAATGTATGCCTCCAGGTTAACTGCAGTCATACTTCTCCCTACCCTGAGATGTGCGTTTTAATCACGGCGTCCCTTTTCAAAACAACCAGTGTAGGGGCAAAGATAAGACTTTGTCCTTTAGTTGAATCAGTTGAATATCATATGAAATGGATTATTACATGTTGGTATATAAAATTCAAACCGCTTTTCAACGAGTGACTTACTGCCAGCAATTCTGTTAAACAGCCCTCTCGGATGGGTAGGCACCCTGGCACACAAGAAAAAAACCAATAATTTCAAGATGATAAAATATATAGTTTCGTAGGTTATTTTTTATATCATATAAATTACCATCATTATGCCAACCATTTAAACACCAGAAATCAACAAACAAAAAACAATTAACCGCAAGCTCGTTTATGATTAATTTAGAGAATAACCCCCTTATAAAGGTGCATTGAGTAAAATACCACCCTTACCCACTCATAATGGAAGTTAAATATGAACATGACACATAATGCATGTAGTCTCTGGATATCCCTCTTTGCCAATACAAGGCGCTCTGCACAAGTATGCATTTTGTCCTTGTTGTGGCGGTCTTTATTCTCAGCAGAATAAACGTCTGTCCGGCATTCTGAATGCCAAGTAAATTTCAAGTTAGCGAAAAAGGAGAACGAGCCTCCCGCACGCGCCCGCGATGTAAGGACAGCATCCTGTGTCGCGCAGTGCCAAATATAGCAGCCGGCGTTGAAATCGCTTCCCTATTGCGGATCGTGGTGACAACAGTGACCCATAGCTTACCCAAGGGGCGACTCACATGGCATCAGCATAGAGGTGTCCTTGACACAGCCGCTTGCGGGTGAGCATCGGGCTGATACCTTTCGTCATTTTTGTCCAGAATGATGTGATACATAATCTCCATCTCAGCTAACTGATTTTTGATAAGGACAACTCGCCTTAGTCCGATGGGCTCTTTTCTCCCTTTGTGGGATATTTTCTGGTCAGCGACTGAGGCAAGTCGGTCAGCTGAGTTAATGACGTACTCAAGCTTGTTTGTTAAATTTATTATCGTTGATTTACAGAGTGCGAATCGTTTGATCGCTAACTGAGCGATAAGTTGCATTCCATTCCTTAATGACCGTTGGGACATAATATTTTTTTCTCATAATAACCTTTCAAATTTGACGCATACAATCTAGCCAAATTTAATAGTTTATGATTGTCAATTTGGCTCACGCCAGGACTATAAGGGGTTATACTGCAGAGAGTGGAGATAATGCCGTGGCACTCTTTTTGCAGAGTGCTGGCGCAAGCGCAGCGCGTCCCCGCCCCATTTTCCTTCAAGACCAGAGCGCCGAAAATCTTTACGCGGCAGACTTAGATTGCGCTACCGGCGTTTCTTCGGCTTTGGCTATTCCGATGTCTATTCTTAGCGATGAAACGTCTATCATCGGCGGCTAGCGGCATGGGGCGCGACGTGGGCTACAAAAATTAGTCACCTTAAATGAACTGGTTAAGCCCTTCAACAAGACAAGGCAAACACACAATAAAGAAAACACTAAGCGCGTTTGACGCTGGCTTATGGCCTGACCCTGACCATTTCACCCTAATACTAACAACTTCTTATAAGGCAACGCCATCATGCATGGTATGGCATGCGTTCTTGTTCAAGTAAATCAGAGGCTTAACATGCAATCATCTGCACTTTATAGCCAAGCGGTATAAGGGGAAAAATGTCCTTGGGGGTCTGTAAATTTTTTTGTGTAAATGGCTCCATCGCTTAACTGGAGATTCGTTCTCCATACATCAACATGAATTGGCTCATAGCAGGTTTCCAGTCTCTGAGTGGCATGGTCCATTTGGCGGAAATATTATGCAACGCCAGATAGAGCAGTTTAAGTACCGAGTCATCTGTTGGAAATATCCGCCGGGTTTTCGTTATCTTGCGCAATGAAGCATTTAACGACTCTATCGCGTTGGTAGTGTAAATAACCTTACGGATCTCCGGTGGAAAGTCAAAAATGACGATAAGCCGCTCCCAATTGTTTTTCCAGGACTGACTTATCGTGGGGAACTGCTGATCCCATTTGGCCGCGAAGGCATCCAACGCGCATTCTGCCGCCTCTGCCGTTGCAGAACTATAGATGGTGCGAAGGTCAGCAGCCACGGCCTTGCGTTCTTTCCAGCCGACATAGCGCAGCGAATTCCGCACTTGGTGCACGATGCAGAGCTGAACCCGGGTGTGCGGATAAACAGCTTCAATTGCGTCAGGAAAGCCCTTCAGACCGTCGCAGCAAGCGATGAAGATGTCCTGTAGCCCACGGTTCCTCAGTTCTGTCATCACCGATAACCAGAACTTAGCGCCCTCAGTTTTGGCTATCCATAGCCCCAGCAGTTCTTTTTCTCCCTGAGTGTTGACGCCAAGCGCCAAGTAAACAGACTTATTGGCTACGGCACCGCAGTCCTGGCTTTTAACGACAATACAGTCCAAATAAACAATGGGATAGAGAGCATCCAGCGGACGTTGCTGCCAGCGCTTAACTTCATCCATCACTGCATTGGTCACCTGAGAGATGAAGCCAGCAGAAACATCAACGCCATAGACATCCTTGAAGTGTGACTGGATGTCGCGGGTTGTTAACCCTCTAGAATATAATGAAATAATACGGCTATCAAAGCCGTTAAGTTGCTTCTCGTTCTTGGCGATCAATGCAGGCTCAAAGGTACTATTACGGTCGCGTGGGATCTGAAGCTCAAGCTCCCCGTTTTGGCTACGCACATTCTTGGATGTCTTGCCGTTTCGGGAGTTGCCAGAGTTATTCCCAGCAGGATCGTGCTTGGCATACCCAAGATGTATATCCATCTCGGCTTCAAGAACTTGTTCAGCCAGTCGTTTGGTCAGTTCCTTGAGTAATCCTGATTCCCCCAACAGGTCCTGAGGGGAGTGGCAATCCTGGAGCAATTGGTCAATAAGATCGTTGCTGATAGGCATTTTGTAGTCCTTTAAAGGTTTTGCTAAAAATGCCATTTACACAGATTATTTTACAGCCTCAGAGTTGCTCTTAAGCCTCCTCCCTGATGTGTAGATACCTATGCCTTAACGGCGCGCCAGCAACAACCCGACAACCAACCCAACAGAGGCGCCAATGCCGACGCCGTGCCAGGGATTTTCCTGCACGTATTCGTCCGCAGCGCTCACCGCCTGCCGGGCTTTCAGATAGTAGGTGTCGGACGCCTGACTCACCCGCGTTTTCACATCATCCAGCGCCTGCTGAGCGCGGGTCTTCAGCTCGACATACTTTTGATCGGTTTTATCGCCGGAATAAGCCAGCACTTCTTCCAGCGTTTCGGACAACAGCTGCACATCGTCGTCGACATGCGTTTCGTGCGGCTGAAGCGGATCTTGAGGTGTAGTCATCATTGTTCTCCGTGTTCTGATGAAGGGCGTCAGACTAACTATAGGCAAAAAATGCCCGTACCGGAGGACTATTCTTGCCGGAGCAATCCGAAAAAGCAGGCTTGGGCTAAGGATTATCGCCGTCAGGCGCACCGACGCCGCGGGGTCGCTCCCCGCGGCGCTCGGTTAGAGAATGGGCTGCGCCAATTGCACAAGCGTAATGAGCGGCTGTGGATACAGCCCCAGCAGCAACACCAGCAGCGAGGAGATAAGCACCACCACCCCGCCGGCGGTCAGCGCCCAGTTGGAGGGCGTATCGCGGCGCAGATTTTCCGGCGGCGACAGGTATAGACTGACCATGATGCGCAGGTAGTAGAACAGCCCGATGGCGCTCCCGGCGACGACCGCGCCGGTCAACCAGCCCAGGTGGCTATTCACGCCCAGCGCAATGACGTAGAACTTGCCGATAAAGCCAAGGGTCATGGGGATCCCCGCCAGCGACAACATCATCACCGTCAGCACCGATGACAGCAGCGGCTTATGCCAAAACAGGCCCCGGTAAGAGTACAGCGAATCCGCATCCTCGCCGGTATAGGGGCTGGACATCAGGCTGACGACGCCAAACGCCCCCAGACTGGCGAACAGGTATCCCGCCAAATAAACGCCGACGGTTTCCAGCGCCAGCGCATGGGCCTGAACCGCTATTAATCCCACCAGCAAATAGCCCAGATGGGCGATAGAGGAATAGCCCAGCACCCGTTTAATGTTGCTCTGGCTGAGTGCCATCAGGTTGCCGAACAGCATAGAGGCGAAGGCGATAATCGCCAGCACCAGCCGCACCGTATCGCTGTGCGTCACCGGCGCATATAAAAACAGGCGCATAACGACCGCGAAAATCGCGATTTTACTGGCGGTAGCCAGAAAGGTCGACACCGGCGCGGGCGCGCCCTGATAGACATCCGGCGTCCACAAATGGAACGGCACCAGCGACAATTTGAAGCCAAGACCGACCACCATCATCCCCAGGCCCGCCAGCAGCATCGGCTGCGTCAGCATGGTGTCGCTAAGCGTCTGACCGAGGGCGGCGAAAGACAATTGCCCGGTTTGGGCATACACCAGCGCCATACCGAACAGCAAGAAAGACGACGCCGCCGCGGACAGCAGCGTGTATTTGATGCTGGCTTCCAGCGAGCGCTTCTGGCGAAACGCATAACCCACCATGCCGAACAGCGGCAGCGAAATCAGCTCAATACCCAGGAACAGCGCCGCCAGATGGTTGGCGCTGGCCAGCAGAATACCGCCCATCGCGGCAATCAGCACCAGCAGATAAAACTCGTCGCGGTTGCCCGGATACCCCGCCAGCCAAGCGTAGGCCAGCGTGCTGGTCGCCAGACTGGCCACCAGCACCAGCCCGGTATAAAACATGGAAAACCCGTCGACGCGCATCAGCGGCGTCACATCCATCGGGCCGTTTTGGGTCACAAACCACAGCGACAGCAGCGCCAGGTTAAGCCCGATAACCGTCAGGGTGGCGTTAATAAAGTGGTTGCGTCGCCACGCAATGCACAGCATCACAACCACCACCGTCAATCCGACGATCAACAGCGGTAATAATGCGATCAGTTGTTGAGGAGTTATTGTCATGGCGAATTACGGCCTTGTCGTTGAAATAGTGGAACCGGCGTCGGCGGCGAACCAGTGCTGGATGTTGCCCATAGCGGCGGCTGAGGTATCCATAATCGGCTGCGGGAAGAACCCGAGCAGCACCAGCAGCACCACCAGCAACAAAATAATCAACCGTTCGCGCAGCGTCATGCCCGGCAGCGGCTCGGTGGATTTGACCGGGCCGTAATAAGCGCGCTGCATCATGATAAGCGAGTAGACCGACGCGAACACCAGACCAAACGTGGAAATCACCGTAATCACCGGGACCACCGGGAAACTGCCGAACAAAATGGTAATCTCGCCAACAAAGTTGCCGGTACCCGGCATCCCGAGCGTGGCGACGGCGAAGAACAGCGACAACGCCGGAATAAAGCTCAGCCGGCTCCACAGACCGCCCATCTGCCGCATATCGCGGGTGTGCAAACGCTCATACAGCTGGCCGCAAATGATGAACATGCCGGCGGCCGACAGACCGTGGGCGATCATCTGTACCACCGCGCCCTGATAGGCCAGCTGGCTGCCGCTGTAGATGGCGATCAGCACAAAGCCCATATGAGACACGCTGGTATAGGCGATAAGACGCTTGATATCGGTTTGCGAAAACGCCATCCAGGCGCCGTAGAAAATGCCTATCACGCCCAGCCACATGGCGATGGGGGCGAACTGATGCGACGCATGAGGGAACAGCGGCAGGCTAAAACGCAACATCCCGTAAGCCGCGGTTTTCAGCAAAATCCCCGCCAGATCCACCGAACCGGCGGTAGGCGCCTGGCTATGGGCATCCGGCAGCCAGCCGTGCAGCGGCACCACCGGCATTTTCACCGCGAAGGCCAAGAAGAAGCCCAACATCAGCAGGTATTCCATCCGCTCCGACATCGGCGTGCGTAGCAAGTCTTCATAATTGAAGGTCCAGACGCCGGTGGCGTTATAGTGCACCAGCACCAGGCCGAGGATGGCCACCAGCATCACCAGACCGCTCGCCTGGGTATAGATGAAGAATTTGGTTGCGGCGGTGATACGCGTCTTACCGTCGGACGCCTTATGCCCCCACAGCGCGATGAGGAAATACATCGGCACCAGCATCATTTCCCAGAAGAAAAAGAAGAGAAACATGTCGATGGCCAGGAACACGCCGATAACGCCGCCGAGGATCCATAGCAGATTGAGGTGGAAGAACCCCTGATAGCGCTGGATTTCACGCCAGGAGCAGAGGATAGCCAGCACCCCGAGCAGCCCAGTCAGCACCACCATCAGCAGCGACAGGCCGTCCAGCGCCAGATGGATGCTGATACCGAAGCGCGGGATCCAGGGGAGCAGATACTCCACCTGCCATTGCGGCAGCCCCTGCGCCATCGCCAGGGTGTATCCTCCCTGCTGCCACAGCAGCAATGAAAGCGCCAGTGTCAGCCCCATGGCAATCAAGGCTATCCAGCGCGGTACCCGGGTACCGAAACGCTCGCATTGCCAACACAGCAGACCGCCGATAAAGGGGATAAGAATTAGCCAAGGTAGTAGCATGGCGTTTTGCGTCCCTAATTGTAAAATCAATAAACTTGCGTGTCAGCGGAGCGGTAGGTTACCCGCCGCTCCGCCCTAAGCCGGAAACGAAGCTCGGGGTATTCAGACGAATACCAGCAGCGCCACCACGATAACCGCACCCAGACCCATCGACGCCGCATACCAACGCAACTGCCCGTTTTCGCTCACCGTCAGACCACGTCCGGCCCAGCGCGCCAGCAGCGCGGGAAGATTCATCACCGCGTTAAGCGGATCGGGCGCCAGCAGCCGCGCAATCGCCAGGTAGGGTTTGACGAAGATCTTGTCGTAAAGCCAGTCGAATCCCCAGGCATGGAACCACCAAACCGTCAGGAAACGCCCCGGCGCGCTGGCGGCCACGGCGTTCACCAGACGGCGTTGGCCGAGCCACAGGGCCGCCGCCAGACTAATACCGATGATGGCGACCGCGCCCGAAGCGATTTCCAGCGCCAGCTTACCGTCATGACCGAACTCGCTGGCCGGCAGAACCCCCGCCAGCGGCGGCGTGATCCAGGCGCCGATAAAGGTGGACAGCACCAACAGCACCACCAGCGGCAGATGATGGCTGATACCGCGGCAGGCGTGGGCTTTAATCTTCGCCTCGCCATGGAACACGATAAAGATCATGCGGAAGGTATAGACCGAGGTGAGGAACGCCCCCACCAGGCCGGCCATCATCAGTGCGCCATGGCCGTTGGCCAGCGCGCCCCAGAGGATTTCATCCTTGGAATAGAAGCCGGCGGTGACCAGCGGCAACGCCGACAGCGCCGCGCCGCCCACCAGAAAGCAGATATAGACCAGCGGAATCGACTTGCGCAGGCCGCCCATTTTGAAGATGTTCTGCTCATGATGACAGGCCAGGATCACCGAACCGGAGGACAAGAACAGCAGCGCCTTGAAAAACGCATGGGTCATCAGGTGAAAAATAGCCGCGTCCCAGGCCTGAACGCCCAGCGCCAGAAACATGTAGCCTATCTGGCTCATGGTGGAATAGGCGAGCACCCGCTTGATATCGGTCTGCACCAGCGCGGCGAAGCCGGCCAGTACCAGCGTTACCGCGCCGACAATCCCCACCAGATGCAACACGTCCGGCGCCATCAGGAACAGGCCGTGAGTACGGGCGATAAGATACACGCCGGCGGTCACCATAGTCGCGGCATGGATAAGCGCCGAGACCGGGGTCGGGCCGGCCATGGCATCCGCCAGCCAGGTTTGCAGCGGCAGCTGCGCCGATTTCCCAACCGCGCCGCCCAGCAGCATCAGCGTCGCCCAGGTGATAGCCGGAGAGCCTTCCGCCAGTTTTTGCGGCGCCAGCACCATCAGATCGTGGAAGTTCAACGTTCCGAGCTGGTCGTAGAGAATAAACAGCGCGAACGCCAGCAGCACATCCCCGACGCGGGTGACGATAAAGGCCTTCATCGCCGCGGCGCCATTTTTCGACTCGGTATAGTAAAAGCCGATAAGCAGGTAGCTGCAAAGCCCTACCCCTTCCCAGCCGAGATACATCAGCAACAGGTTATCCGCCAGCACCAGCACCAACATGCTGGCGATAAACAGATTGGTATAGGCGAAGAAACGCGAATAGCCCTCTTCCCCGCGCATATACCAGGAGGCATAAAGATGGATCAGGAAGCCGACGCCGGTGACCACCGACAGCATCGTCAGCGACAAGCCGTCGAGGCTGAGCGTAATGGGGATCTGGAAATCACCCACCGCCATCCAGTGCCACAAGGTCTGGGTATACACCGTCGCACCGTCGCCGCGGGCGCCGAGAAAATCCAGCCCCACCCAAAGGGTGGTCAACGCCGCCAGCCCGACGCTGCCGACGCCGACCGTCGCGGCGAGGTTTTCCGACCAGCGGCCGCGGGAAAACGCCAGCAGCAGGAACCCCGCCAAGGGGAATACCAGTGTTAAATAGAGTAGGTTCATCCGTGCATCTCGCTGACTGAATCGATATCCAGGGTCCGGCGGCGGCGATGCAGCTGCAGCAGCAGCGCCAGGCCGATACTGGCCTCGGCGGCGGCCAGCGTGACCGCCAGGATATACATCACCTGCCCGTCCGCTTGGCCCCAATAGCTACCGGCCACCACAAACGCCAGCGCCGACGCGTTAATCATGATTTCCAGCCCCAGCAGCATGAAGAGCAGATTGCGGCGGATAATCATCCCCGTCAGGCCCAGCACAAACAGGATAGCGGCCAGGATGAGACCGTGTGATAACGGGATCATGCTTGCTCCTCCCCTCTTCTCTTGATGGCGTCGGTGATTTTCGGCCCCTTGTAGAGCGCATCGACGTTATCGCGTTCGTCGCGGCCCAGATGGAAGGCGACCACCAGCCCCGCCAGCAACAGCATGGAGGCCAGCTCCACCGCCAGCATATAAGGACCAAACAGCGCGATACCCACGGTTTTCGCCGCAATCAGGTCGCCCGCAATGCCGTGGTCCCCCGCGCCGGCCAGGGCGCGCACCAATATCGCCAATAGCACCAGCGACATCAGCGCGGGCCCGATCCAGGCCCTTGGGCGCAGCCAGGCGCGTTCTTGCTTATCGCGGCCGACGCTCATATTGAGCATCATTACCACGAATACGAACAGCACCATGATGGCGCCGGCGTAAACGATAATTTCCAGCGCACCGGCGAAGTAGGCGCCCAGCGAGAAAAACACGCAGGCGATGGCCAGCAGCGAAATAATCAGGTACAGCAGCGCATGTACCGGCTGGGTATGGGTGATGACGCGCAACGTCGCCAGCACCGCCACCAGACCGGAAAGATAAAACGCCAGTTCCATGCCAGTCTCCTTAGGGCAGCAAGCCTTTCACGTCGATAGGTTTGGCTTCGTTTTCCGCCTCGCCCTTGTCCTTGCCAGCGATCGCCATACCGGCCATGCGGTAGAAGTTATATTCCGGGTATTTGCCCGGCCCTGAAATTAGTAAATCGTCCTTCTCATACACCAGATCCTGTCGTTTGAACTCGCCCATCTCGAAATCCGGCGTCAGCTGGATAGCGGTGGTGGGACAGGCTTCTTCGCACAGGCCGCAGAAGATACAGCGGGAGAAATTAATACGAAAGAATTCCGGGTACCAGCGCCCGTCTTTAGTTTCCGCCTTTTGCAGCGAAATACAGCCGACCGGGCAGGCGACCGCGCACAGATTACAGGCCACGCAGCGCTCATCGCCGTCGGGATCGCGCGTCAGCACGATCCGCCCGCGAAAACGGGGCGGCGGATTGACCGGCACGTCCGGGTACATGCGGGTTTCACGCTTGTTGAACGCCTGCATGCCAATCATCCAGATGCTGCGCAGCGTAGTCCCGCAGCCGATCGCTAACTCTTTTAACGTCATGATTTATCCACCCCTTAATGCGCGTTGTACAAGATGACCGCTGCGGTCGCCAACAGGTTGAGCAGCGTCAGCGGCAGGCAGATTTTCCAGCCCAGCGCCATCACCTGGTCATAGCGCGGACGGGGCAGCGCCGCGCGGATCAGGATGAACATCATCATAAAGAAAGCGGTTTTAATGGCGAACCAGATAAACGGCGGCAACCACGGCCCCTGCCAGCCGCCGAAGAACAGCGTCACCATCAGCGCCGAGATGGTCACAATGCCGACATATTCACCGACGAAAAACAGGCCGAATTTCATCCCCGAGTATTCGATATGGTAGCCGTCGGCCAGTTCCTGCTCAGCTTCCGGCTGATCGAAGGGGTGGCGGTGACACACCGCGACGCCCGCCAGCGCAAAGGTGACAAAGCCGAAGAATTGCGGCACCACGTTCCACAGATGCGCTTGCGACTCAACGATCGCGCCGAGGTTGAACGAACCGGCCTGCGCCACCACGCCCATTAACGACAAACCGAGAAACACTTCATAGCTCAAGGTCTGCGCCGAGGCGCGCATAGCCCCCAGGAGCGAGTATTTATTATTGCTCGACCAGCCGGCGAACAGCACGGCGTACACCGCCAGCCCGGCCATCATCAGGAAGAACAGCACGCCGATGTTGAAATCGGCCACCACCCAGGTCGGACTGACCGGGACGATGGCGAAGGTAATCAGCAGCGACGTGAAGGCGATAACCGGCGCCAGAGTGAAAATACCCCGGTCGGCGAACGGCGGGATCCAGTCCTCTTTAAACATCATCTTCATCACGTCGGCCAACAGCTGCAGCGAACCGCCCCAGCCTACGCGGTTGGGTCCGTAACGGTTTTGAAACAGCCCCAGCAGGCGCCGCTCGGCGAAGCTCATGTAGGCGCCGCAGGTGACCACCACCAGCAGAATAACCACCGCCTTCACCACCGTCAGGAGGATATCGATGACCTCCGGTGTCAACCAACTCATAGTGCGGCCTCCCGCAGATTTTCAACGCGCTGTCCCGCCAGCATCGGCGGAATGCCCGGCAGCCCCAGCGGCAACCCGACTTGTCCGGCGCTCAGGTCATGGCTGAACCGCACCGGCAGACGCAGTTCCACCCCCGCGCAGCTAAAGGCGAGCAGGGTACCGCTGTTAACGCCCAGCCGGGCGGCATCGGCCTGGCTCACCGCCACATAGGGCGCCGGCATCCGCTCCTGGATAACCGCAGAACGCTGGGAGGTTTCCTCGCTGCCGAACAGGTGCCAGTATGGCGCGATACGCCAACTGCCATCCTGGGCCGGCGCAAACGCGGGCGGAATGGCGCTGAAGTAGTCCAGCCGGTCCTCCCCCGCTTCCAGCAGCCGCACGCCGGGGTCGCCGTGGCGCAGATGGCCGCCCACTTCATCCTGGAATTTGTTCCAGGCCTGGGGGGAGTTCCAGCCGGGTGCCCAGGCGAACGCCACCTGTTGACGCGGCGCCTGTGGGGCATTGTTGCCTTCCATGGAGAAGGCGAACATGGTGTCCTGATCCTGCGGCACGCGCGGTTCGTGCACGCTGATATTGGCGCGCATCGCGGTACGACCGCTGTAGCGGTGCGGCTCGCGCGCCAGTTTCTGGCCGTGGATACGGAAGCTTGCGTCAGGTGCGGCGTCCTTTATCCCCGAGAGCTGCGGCAGCGCCTCGATCCCCGAGAGCTGCGGCAGCGCCTCGGCTGCGGCATAAATGATATGATCGAGCTGCGTCCAGTCCACCTGGCGGTTCAGGTAGGTGGAGTGCAGCGAATGCAGCCAGCGCCAGCTCTCCAGCATGACCACCTGATCATCGTAGTACGCCGGATCATAGACCTGGAAGAAACGCTGCGCGCGGCCCTCCTGGTTGATGAGCGTACCGTCGCTTTCGGCAAAGCTCGCCGCCGACAGGATAAGGTTGGCCTTCTCGTGCAGAGGGGTGCGCTGATGGTCCAGCACGATAAGGTTATTGACCTTGGCCAACGCGGCGTCGATGCGCGCGGCCGGGGCATGGCGATACAGGTCGTTTTCCAGCACGATTACGCTATCCGCAGCGCCCTGCTCCAGCGCGTCGAGCGCATCGTCCAGGCTGCCGCCGCCCATCATCGCCAGGCCCATACTGTTGGCGCCGGCGGCGATAAAGCTAATACCGACCTCGCTGCCCCGGCCCTTCAAGGCGCGGGCGACGTTGGCGGCGGCGGCAATCACCGCTTCGCTGCCGGCGTTGCTGCCGGAAATAATAAGCGGCTTGCGGGCGCCGGCCAGCGCCTGCACCACCACGTCGATTTTACCCTTAAGCGCATCGTCCAGGCCGGTCACCGCCGGCGCCGTCTCATCCAGGGCGTGGGCGATAGCGAAGCCCAGACGCGCCTGATCATCCACCGGCGCGCAATAGCTCCAGGCGGCGATATCATCCAGACGGGTCCGGTCAACGTTGGTGACGAACAGCGGGTGTTTGGCATGCTGACCGATGTTCATAATGGCGGCTATCTGCCAGTCGGCCACTTTCTGCGCCGCGGCCATTTCCCGCGCCTTGCCCTTCACGGCCTGGCGCACCGCCAGCGCGATGCGCGCGCCGGTCTGGGTCAAATCCTCCCCCAGCACCAGCACGGCGTCATAGCTTTCCATTTCACGCAGCGACGGCGTGCGAATACCGCCGTTGCGCAAGACATTGAGCATCAGCGCCAGTCGGTCTTGCTCACCGCCGGCGATACCGGTGTAGAAATTCTCGGCGCCCACCAGTTCGCGCAGGGCGAAGTTGCTTTCGACGCTGGCGCGCGGCGAGCCGATGCCTATCATCTTACGCGCATGGCGCAGCGCATCGGCGGCCCCCTGCATTGCCTGGTCGGCGTTAAGGGCAATCCAGTCGTCGCCGCGGCGCTGCAGCGGCTGGCGTGGACGGTCTTTCAGATTGACGTAGCCGTAGCCGAAACGGCCGCGGTCGCACAAGAAGTAATGATTGACGCTGCCGTTATAGCGGTTTTCGATGCGGCGCAGCTCGCCATAGCGCTCGCCGGGGCTGGTGTTGCAGCCGATGCTGCACTGCTGGCAGACGCTGGGCGCGAACTGCATATCCCATTTACGGTTATAGCGCTCGGAGTGGGTTTTGTCGGTGAACACGCCGGTCGGGCAGATTTCCACCAGGTTGCCGGAAAACTCGCTCTCCAGCACCCCGTCCTCGGGACGGCCGAAATAGACGTTATCATGGGCGCCATACACGCCGAGATCGCCGCCGTCGGCATAATCTTTGTAATAGCGGACGCAGCGGTAGCAGGCGATGCAGCGGTTCATCTCATGGGAAATAAACGGCCCCAGATACTGATTGCGGTGGGTGCGCTTGGTAAAACGGTAGCGGCGGAAATTCTGGCCGGTCATGACCGTCATATCCTGCAGGTGGCAGTTGCCGCCCTCTTCGCAGACCGGACAATCGTGCGGGTGGTTGGTCATCAGCCACTCCACCACACTTTGGCGGAACTGTTTTGCTTCATCGTCGGCGATAGAGATGAAGGTGCCGTCGGCGGCCGGCGTCATACAGGACATGACCAGCCGGCCGCGGGTATCCTCGGCGTTTTGGTATTGCTTGACCGCGCACTGGCGGCAAGCGCCGACGCTGCCCAGCGCCGGATGCCAGCAAAAGTACGGAATATCGAGGCCGAGGGACAGACAGGCTTCCAGCAGGTTGTCAGACCCGTTAACCTCGTACTCTTTGCCGTCTACATGAATGGTAGCCATAGTCAGCATGCTCAGGTGAGGCCCGCCAACGGCGGGCGTTAATCAAAAATGCGTTCAGGGTGCAAAGCGCCTACGCCCGCCTGACCCGCTCGTGTCGCAGGGACGATTACCAGCGCGCTTTTAATAGGTTGGGCTGCACGCCGGCGATGGCGCGCGTATTGCCCAAATGTTCAACGCTGATACCCGCCTCGAACTCGGAGCGGAAATATTTAATCGCGCTTTGCAACGGCTCCACCGCCCCGGGCGCATGGGCGCAGAAGGTTTTGCCGGGGCCGAGGAAGCGGCACAGCTGCTCCAGGGTTTCAATATCCCCGGGCTGGCCTTTACCGCTCTCCAGCGCACGCAGCAGCTTGACGCTCCACGGCAGGCCGTCGCGGCACGGCGTACACCAACCGCAGGATTCCCGGGCAAAAAACTCTTCCAGATTGCGCGTTAACGACACCATGTTAATTTCGTTGTCCACCGCCATCGCCAGCGCGGTGCCAAGCCGACTGCCCGCTTTGCCGATATTCTCAAAATCCATCGGCAGATCCAGATGATCCTGGGTCAAAAAGTCGGTGCCGGCGCCGCCGGGCTGCCAGGCTTTCAGGGTCAGGCCATCGCGCATGCCGCCGGCGTAATCCTCGAGGATCTCGCGCGCGGTGATGCCGAACGGCAGTTCCCAGAGGCCGGGGTTCTTCACCCGACCGGAGAAGCCCATCAGCTTGGTACCGGCGTCGTTGCTCTTGCCGGCGGTGATGCCTTGATACCAATCTACTCCGTGCTCCAGGATGGCCGGCACGTTGCATAATGTTTCGACGTTGTTGACGCAGGTGGGTTTACCCCAGGCGCCGGCGCTGGCGGGAAACGGCGGTTTCGAGCGCGGGTTGGCGCGGCGCCCTTCCAGGGAATTAATCAGCGCGGTTTCTTCGCCGCAGATATAGCGCCCGGCGCCGGTGTGGACGATAAGCTCGAAGTCAAAGCCGCTGCCCAGAATATTTTTGCCCAGCCAACCGGCCTCGGTGGCCTCGGCTATCGCCCGGCGCAGGTTCGCCGCCGCCTCGATGTACTCGCCGCGCAGGAAAATATAGCCGCGATAGGCTTTCAGCGCGAAGGCGGCGATCAGCATCCCTTCCACCAGCAGGTGCGGCAGTTGCTCCATCAGCAAACGGTCTTTATAGGTGCCCGGCTCCATCTCATCGGCATTGCACAGCAAATAGCGAATGTTCATGGCGGGATCTTTCGGCATCAGGCTCCACTTCAGGCCGGTCGAGAAGCCGGCGCCGCCGCGTCCTTTCAGGCCCGAGTCTTTCACAAGCGTAACGATATCGTCCTGCGCCATGCCGCTCAGCGCCTTGCGTGCGCCGACATAGCCGTTTTTGCTCTGATAGTCGTCCAGCCATACCGGCTGATGGTCATCGCGCAGCCGCCAGGTCAGCGGGTGCGTTTCCGCCAAGCGGACAATGGTTTTGGTCATCGATATTGCTCCAGCAGCGGACCAATGCCTTCCGGCGTCAGATGCACGTGGGTATCGTCATCCACCATCATGGTCGGTCCCTTGTCGCAATTGCCCAGACAGCAGGTGGGCAGCAGGGTGAAGCGGCCGTCGGGGGTTGTCTGGCCCGGCTTGATATTCAGCGATTGCTCAAGCGCGGCCTGAATGCCCTGATAACCGGTAATATGGCAGACCACGCTGTCGCAATAGCGGATAACATGGCGGCCCACCGGCTGACGGAAAATTTGGCTGTAGAACGTGGCCACCCCCTCGACATCGCTGCCGGGAATGCCCAGCACCTGCGCGATGGCCGCGATGGCCCCGTCCGGCACCCAACCGCGAGTCTTCTGCACGATTTTCAGCGCTTCGATCGAGGCGGCGCGCGCATCCTCGTAATGGTGCTTCTCATGCTCGATGGCTTCGCGCTCTTCGCGACTCAGCTCGAACGTTTCGGTGGCGGCGTCCAGCCCCGCCGCCGCCGCATGCTTGGGGGTATCTTGCTGTTGCTGCATAATTAGCGGTCCACATCTGACATAACGAAATCAATACTGCCCAGATATACGATCAAATCCGATACCAGGCTGCCGCGAATAACCGAGGGGATTTGCTGCAAATGAGGGAAACTGGGCGTGCGGATACGCGTCCGGTAACTCATTGTGCTGCCATCGCTGGTCAGGTAATAGCTGTTGATGCCTTTGGTGGCCTCGATCATCTGGAATGATTCGTTGGCCGGCATCACCGGTCCCCACGAGACCTGCAGGAAGTGCGTGATAAGCGTCTCGATGTGCTGCAAGGTGCGCTCTTTCGGCGGCGGCGTGGTCAGCGGATGATCGGCTTTGAAGGGGCCTGCCGGCATGTTGTTCAGGCACTGCTCAAGGATGCGCAGACTTTGGCGCATCTCCTCCACCTTCAGCATCACGCGGCTATAGCAGTCGCTCACGCCATCGCCCACCGGCACCTCAAAGTCGAAGTTTTCATAGCCGGAATACGGACGCCATTTCCGCACGTCAAAATCGATGCCGGTGGCACGCAGCGCCGCGCCGGTCACACCCCAGTCCAGCGCCTCTTTCGCGCCATAGGCGGCGACGCCCTCGGCGCGGGCGCGCAGTACGCTGTTGCGGAGCGCCGCTTTGACATAGCTGTCCAGACGCTTCGGCAGCCAGTCGAGGAACTCGCGCAGCAACCCTTCCCAACCGCGCGGCAAATCGTGCGCCACGCCGCCGATGCGGAACCAGGCCGGGTGCATACGAAAACCGGTGATCGCCTCGACCACATCATAAATCTTCTGACGGTCGGTAAACGCCAGGAACACCGGCGTCATCCCGCCCACGTCCTGAATATAGGTACTGATGTACAGCAGGTGGCTGTTGATGCGGAACAGCTCCGACAGCATCACCCGGATCACATTAACGCGATCGGGCACCACGATACCGGCCAGCTTTTCTACCGCCAGCACGTAAGGCATTTCATTGACGCAACCGCCGAGGTATTCGACACGGTCGGTATAAGGGATATAGCTATGCCAGGACTGACGCTCGCCCATCTTTTCGGCGCCGCGGTGGTGATAACCGATATCGGGCACGCAATCGACGATCTCTTCGCCGTCAAGCTGCAAAATGATGCGGAACGCGCCGTGTGCGGAAGGATGGTTCGGCCCCAGGTTGAGGAACATGAAGTCCTCATTGTCCGTGCCGCGCTTCATGCCCCACTCTTCCGGCTTGAAGGTCAGCCCTTCCATCTCCAGATCTTCTTTTTGTTTGGTGAGGACGAAAGGATCGAATTCGGTAGCGCGCGCCGGATAATCCTTGCGCAGCGGGTGCCCTTCCCAGCTTTTCGGCATCATGATACGGGTCAGGTGCGGGTGGCCGTCAAAGGTCATGCCGAACATTTCCCAGGTTTCACGCTCATACCAGTTGGCGTTGGGGAAAATGCGGGTGCAGGTCGGCAGATGCAGGTCGTTTTCCGCCAGCGCCACCTTCAGCATGATGTCGCGGTTGCGATCGATGGAAATCAGATGATAGAAAACGGTAAAATCCGCCGCCGGCAAGCCCTGGCGGTGGGTACGCAGGCGCTCGTCCACCCCGTGCAGGTCATAAAGCATCACGTACGGTTTCGGCAGCTTCTTCAGAAAGGTCAGCACCTCGAGGATCTGCTCGCGCTTCACCCAAACGACCGGAATACCGGTACGGGTCGGCTGCACGCTGAAAGCGTCCGGCCCGAAACGGTTACGCAACTCGCCAATCACCGGATCATCCAGATGATCCTGCGTTTGCCAGGCCGGCAGGGCGGAATTCTGCGTCATCAACTCTGTCATAGTTATCTTCACCACATTTGGCTGTGCCGGCACATGCCGCCGCGCTTATCAGCCGCGGCCGGCATGCGTATCCGCGCGTTAAATTTCGTCGGGGGTGCGCAGATGGGTGACCGCGATACGCTCACCGTGCTTACGTTGACGTTCCGACTCCATATTGGCGCGATAGACGCCCTGATCGCCCACCACCCATGAGAGCGGGCGGCGTTCTTTGCCGATAGACTCCTTCAGCAACAGCAGCGCCTGGATGTACGCTTCAGGGCGCGGTGGACAGCCGGGAATGTAGACGTCTACCGGCAGGAATTTATCAACGCCCTGCACAACAGAATAAATATCGTACATTCCGCCGGAATTGGCACAGGCGCCCATGGAGATAACCCATTTCGGCTCCAGCATTTGGTCGTAAAGACGCTGGATGACGGGCGCCATCTTGGTGAAAGGCGTCCCCGCCACCACCATGAAATCCGCCTGGCGCGGTGAGGCGCGGATAACTTCTGAACCGAAGCGCGCCACGTCGTGCACGGCGGTAAAAGAGGTGGTCATTTCGACATAGCAGCAGGAGAGGCCGAAATTGTAAGGCCAAAGCGAATTGCCGCGTCCCCAGTTCACCGCATTGTGCAGCGCGCTCTCAAGCTTGCCGAGGTAAACGCTGCGATGGACGTGCTGTTCCAGCGGATCCGCCACGATTTCCTGTTTTTGCAGGGGATACCGCTCGTTATCGCCGTCCGGCTCCGCGCGGGTGAGGGTGTAATCCATTTTGCTGCCTCGCTGTTACTCTTGATGACGGGGGGATTCGCCAACCGGGCCTGCCCGGCGCAAACGCCGGGAGCGCTCCGGCGTCCAGTCAAGGGCGCCGATACGCACCAGGTAAACCAAACCCGCCAACAGGATAAGAATGAAAATGGTTGCCTCGATGAAGCCTACCCAGCCCGCTTCGCGAATAGCGGTAGCCCAGGCATAGAGATAGAGGGCCTCAACGTCGAAAATGACGAAAAACATCGCCACCAGGTAAAATTTGGCTGAAAGGCGCAATCTTGCGGTGCCGACCGGGTCGATCCCGGATTCAAACGGCACGTTCTTCGAGCGCGCCCGGGCGCGGCCGCCCAGAAGGAAGCCGCCGGTCAGCATGAAGGCGCACAGACCCAGCGCACCCAGGAGGAATACGGCAAAAGCCCAATAATGAGCGGTAATTTCAGTGGTTATCGACATTCTCTTTGCTACTCATCAAAAGTGGCGATTTGCAGGCTGCTCTATGAAATCGGCAGTTTTACGCATCACATCGATTTACGGGAAGGAAGTAAGAAACCGTAAAAGCCGTGTGGTAATGAGATACACAGCCATTGTGTGGGGTTTTTTACTCCTTTTTATAACCTTTTGTCAACTTAGACATCATGAACCCCATGTTAATTTACACCTGTAAAGGTCGATTAACAGGGATTGCGCAGGAAATGAGCTAAATCGTGTCAGTCACCGAAACGTTATTCCGGCTTGCAGACCGGTCATCAAGAAAAGCTGCGCTCAATTATACCATTTTCGCGAAAAATCCTATGGATCGGCGTAAGCGGTAAACCCTTTTTATGATCCAGGACACATTTCAACAGATTTTCTAAGGTTTTATTGTGCAAATAACCACCTTTTTGGCGGTTTTGTTTTTGAAATGCCGTTTTTAATTTATTGATTAGCCCGTTAAATTGCATTATCGGACAGGTGGCTACGGTGGGAAAATACGGCACGGGTGCATGGTGAGATAAAGGCGGGTTTTACTCGATTGGGCATCAGGTTACGACAATAATAGGGATAATTAAATTATAGCCAAAAAAAAGCTCCTTTATCATGAGCTTATTATAAGATAAAAAAAATCATTCATCTTCCAGTGAAGGGCTTTGCCCTTCCCCTTCCAGCGACGAGGGGGGTTTTGGCGTATAGGTATCGCTGCCCGACTGCAGGGCGTTGAAAATCGCCATCACCAATTCATTTTCACCTTGCGGGTTTTTACACAGCGCGTAGCGCGTGGCGGGCAGCTCAGGTAAACCGTCGCTCGCCCCTAATACCCGCAGCTCAGGACTCATCATTTCCACCGGACGCAGGGTGATGCCCATGCCGGCTTTAACCGCCGCGCGCACCGCGGACAGGGTAGAGGCGATGTAGGCAATACGCCACGGCACCCCCGCAGCATTGAGGCTTTCCACGGCCAAGGTGCGAAACGGACTTGGCTCGTCGAGCACCACCAGCGGCACGACCTCGCCGGGCGTGAAGCGGTAATCAGCCGCGCAGTACCAAAGCGTCGGCGAGGTACGCAGCGTCACGGAAGGATGGGTGAAGGCATAGCGATCGCTTTGGGTGCTGATGGCTAAATCCACTTCGCCATTGTTCAGCATTTCGACCATTTGCGGGCCGCGTTTTACGCAGACATCCACAGACAATTTGGGGTAAATTCGGGTAACGCGGTTTAGCAGGTAGGGCAGAATGGTATCGGCCGTATCGTCCGACGCGCCTATGGTCAACACGCCCTGAATATTGCTGAACATCAGGGAAGTACAGGCCTCGTCATTGTACAGCAAAATCTTGCGGGCGTAGCCAAGCAGTTGAATTCCGTGTTCAGTTAAAAGCTTATTACGACCATGACGGGCGAAAAGCTCTTTCCCCACAAGCTGTTCTAATCGCTGCATTTGCTGGCTGACCGCCGACTGCGTACGGCAGACTGAGGCCGCTGCCGCAGCGAAAGTGTTAAGATCGGCGACGGCAACAAACGTTCTCAACAGATCGAGATCAAGATTGAGTACGGGACGATTTGCATTGGTCATATATTATCTTCACTGTTTGAATTCTAATTACAAACTACTGTCCTGGCGTTGCAAAAGGTGGTAACTACGCCGTATTGTCAAAAGCCGGTGGTTAACATATCGTGCCGTCCGTAAGGCCACGCGCCTCGAACGATATGCAGTATTTTTGCCGGGTGGTTCATTCTTCAACAATCGCGTTACCACTTAAAAAAAGACTGCCGCTAAACAGAAACTAAGCACCAATGCGGTCAATACATTTGCTTTGTTAAGGATAACATTTGTTCCCCTTGATGTATAAAACAAAATAAGCTGGTGGCTTAGCACAAACGTTAATTTAATTAATTGAATGCTCAAGCAACATGAGCATTAAATGTTTTATATTAATGATTAAGCGTTATTTTTTATCTTGCGGCCTCGCTTATTAACATAAATTTCTCTTAACTGTTGTTTAAACGAAAAAAATAGTCCGTCTTTTCTAAATCTGGCCGCCTGTAAAGGTATACTATAATTAACCCCGCGACGGTCAAGAAGTTAAATTTCTCTCCGTGCGCCAAGCGACCAACTTAATGAAACGCTTGCTAAACAAAACGGTAAATCCGGCCTAGGCCGATGCCAAAGCACCGGCGGGATCGCACCGCCGTCCCCATGCTAATCCCGCGTCGGCAGCACCGCCAACGCCCCTTTTGCGCGGCAGGGTGTCACTCTTATCGCCGTGTGCCCCACACCTTACCGCATTCGGCGAGGAAATTGTACAAAAAGCGACCACCCGGCGTCGATTAATGGCTGAATCCGACGCCGTACATATTATTATCATGGTGATAATTATTCCGCATGTTATAGGGGTTATTTTAAATGAGGAAACTCATTCATTGTTTTTTGCCGTCGGCGTAGCACGCAATCCGCCTCGCCGCGGTTTCATCCTTCAAAAGCGCGCGGGACAAGAGTACATTATGCAGATCATGCGTATCCATGGTGGGAATACGCTATCTGGCAGAAGGGTTAATATCGTGGTCGCACCCGTAGAAAAATCCAGCAAACTGGAAAACGTCTGTTACGACATTCGTGGCCCCGTGCTGAAAGAAGCAAAGCGCCTGGAAGAAGAAGGCAATAAAGTCATTAAGTTGAATATCGGCAACCCCGCCCCGTTCGGTTTTGACGCCCCGGACGAGATTCTGGTGGATGTGATCCGCAATCTGCCCACCGCCCAGGGCTATAGCGACTCCAAAGGGTTGTATTCCGCGCGCAAGGCCATCATGCAGCATTACCAGGCGCGCGAAATGCTGGATCTCACCGTGGAGGATGTCTATATCGGCAACGGCGTCTCGGAATTGATTCAGCAATCCATGCAGGCGTTGCTTAACAGCGGCGATGAAATGCTGATCCCGGCGCCGGATTACCCGCTGTGGACGGCGTCGGTTTCGCTGTCGGGCGGCAACGCGGTACACTATCTGTGCGATGAGGAAGCCGGCTGGTTTCCCGATCTGGACGACATTCGCCGCAAGATAACCCCCCGCACGCGCGGGCTGGTGATTATTAACCCCAATAACCCCACCGGCGCGGTATACAGTAAAGACATGCTGCTGTCGCTGGTTGACATCGCCCGCCAGCATAATCTGATTATTTTCTCGGATGAGATTTACGACAAAATCCTCTACGACGCCGCGGAGCATCACTCCATTGCGGCGCTGGCGCCCGATCTCCTGACCGTCACCTTTAACGGCTTGTCGAAAACCTACCGCGTCGCCGGCTTCCGCCAAGGTTGGATGGTGCTTAACGGCCCGAAGAAACACGCAAAAGGCTATATCGAAGGGCTGGAGATGCTGGCCTCAATGCGCCTTTGCGCCAACGTGCCGATGCAGCATGCGATCCAAACCGCCCTGGGCGGCTATCAGAGCATCAGCGAATTTATCCAGCCCGGCGGGCGGCTGTATGAGCAACGCAACCGGGCCTGGGAGCTTATCAACGACATCCCGGGGGTGTCCTGCGTCAAGCCGAGCGGCGCGCTCTATATGTTCCCGCGCTACGATGCCAAACGTTTTAATATCCATGATGATCAGAAGCTGGTGCTCGATTTGCTGTTGCAGGAGAAAGTGCTGCTGGTTCAGGGCAGCGCGTTTAACTGGCCCTGGCCGGATCATTTGCGGATCGTGACGCTGCCGCGGGTGGATGAGCTGGAAACCGCCATCGGCAAATTCGGCCGGTTTATGCAGCACTATCACCAATAAGCACAGCCGGGCGGGTAGCGGCATGACGCACGCCGGCCTGACCGTTTGCCCGCCGGCGTCTCGCACCACATCACCGCCGCCACGACCGGCGGCGCGGCCGGGGCTCAATCGTTTGCCCGCTGGCGTCTCTCACCACATCACCGCCGCCACGACCGGCGGCGCGGCCGGGGCTCAACCGTTTACCCGCTGGCGTCTCGCACCGCATTACCGCCGCTGGCGGTGCGGCGGTGGCGTAGACGATGGCGTGCATGCCCAGCGCGCGGCATCACAACCGTCGCAATAGACAGAGCGCCACAGGCCCACCCGCCAAAGCCGGCATCGGGAGATTTGCATAACCGCCGCCGGGTGCGCACAATAGCGTTTCCGTTGTCGCGTCTTTCTGGAAACGTTTATGACTCAAAGCCACTTTTTCGCCCATCTGTCACGCCTGAAACTGATTAACCGCTGGCCGCTGATGCGCAATGTGCGTACCGAAAATGTCTCGGAGCACAGTTTACAGGTGGCATTCGTCGCCCACGTGCTGGCGCTCATCAATAATCGTCTGTTCGGCGCTGACCTGAACGCCGAACGCATCGCGCTGCTGGCGATGTATCACGACGCCAGCGAAGTGCTGACCGGCGATATGCCGACGCCCATCAAGTATTACAATGCGCAGATTGCCCATGAGTACAAAAATATCGAAAAAATTGCGCAGCAAAAACTGATAGATATGGTGCCGGACGCGCTGCGGGAGGATTTCCGCCTGCTTATCGACGAGCAGCATTACCTGCCGGCAGAGAAAGCCGTCGTCAAGCAGGCCGACGCGCTGTGCGCCTACCTGAAATGTCTGGAGGAAATTTCCGCCGGTAATAACGAATTCACCCTGGCGATGGCGCGACTGGAAAAAACGCTCAACGAACGGCGCAGCCCCGCGATGGACTATTTCCAGCAGGTGTTTATTCCAAGCTTCAGCCTGTCGCTGGACGAAATCAGCCAGGATTCGCCGCTGTAGTGAATAACCCCGAGTTTATTAGAGAGTAATTTTGGCAATACTACGCCGCTTCCTCTGATGCTAATTGCAAAGCGTAATAGTTCATTTCGGCTTCAGTAGGAGGGATGTAACCCAGCCGCCCGAGCAGCCTTCTGTTGTTGTACCAGTCCACCCAGTCCAGCGTGGCCAACTCCACTTCCGTCCGGTTTTTCCAGCTCCCGCGGTGGATAACCTCCGTTTTGTACAACCCGTTGATACTCTCTGCCATCGCATTATCGTAGGAGTCGCCG
>NZ_FRDB01000316.1 GCF_900143145.1 Candidatus Sodalis sp. SoCistrobi | reverse complement strand
TGCTCATGCTGAGTTTCCAGCACTAGATTAACTGCCCGTTCACGGACTTCCGGAGAGTAACGTTTGGTCGTTGTCATAGAGACCTCCACTTTTAAAGTATAGACTCTAATTTATCCGGGGTGATTCACAGATCGATGAGCACCAGCCACAGATTATTATGCAGCAGGTCCAGCGCCAGGCTGATGAGCGATACCCGGTAGGTCATCGACAGCGGTGCATTGGATAACGGCGCGGTAATTTCAAGCATGGCGCCGTTCATCCGGCTGTAGACGCGCGGCGTCTGGGCGCCGTCCAGATCGTCATCGTCCACGCTGCCGTCGGTGGTGTTAAGCTCGGCGGCGCTATTGAGAACGAAATTGGCGCGCGCCATATTAAGCGGAATAATATCGTTTATCGGTAAATCAAAGGCAATGATGGTTGCCAGGTGGCCTGGCTGATTGAAAATCATGCGCTGGGTAAAATAATAGTCGTTAAGAAACCGATACTTGCGCAGGGGAGAAAAACTCTCGCGTTCATCCAGAATATTGGCCTGTTGCAGCATTTCGTTGCGGCGTGAATCCACCAGCAAACCGATATAGCTGTCGCGAAAGCGGGGATTCGTCTCGCGCAGCGGCTGCGTGGAGATAAGCGTCAGGCTGTTATCGCTGCCGTTAAGGTAATACAGCGTAAAGTTGTTATTCTCCGCCCCCCACAGCACATCAAGATAGCGCGACATCGCCAGCGCACGGGGATAGGTAGCGCTTTCATGACTGCCGAAAATCATCGCATCGGTTTTTTTATGTGGCTTGTCGATAAAATAGACGTCCGGCCGCAGCCGCACCTCCTGGGCGCCGTTTGGCTGCAGCGCCAGGGCGTCGTTTTTGCCGGAGGCGTCATAGAGCTGATAGGCGGCGACGCGATATTTGTCGATGCGTTTTTGCATAGAGCCGGCAATGGTGCTCAAGCTATGCTGCTTTTCCACGACATAGGTACTGAAAACCTGAAAACCCAGCACCCACAGCGACAGGAGCAGCAACAGGATAAACACCAGAAAACCGCGCAGCAGCGCGGTAGAGGTTAACGCGATTTTTTTGATTTGCATAACGGGTCCGGCTGTTATTGTCCTTTAATGGGTCACGCGGCGCGCGCTGGCGCTGACCACCAGTAATAATACTGCTACACAGCCAAAAGCGACATACAGGCTGGTCAAATGGGCGATGAAGCCTATTAGGGCCGGGCCGGTAAGGATACCGGCATAGCCTACGCCGGAAATCGCCGCCAGCGCCAGATGTGGCGGCATATCCCGTTGATCGCCCACGACGCTGAACAGCAACGGCACCAGATTGGCGGCGCCGAGGCCCAGCAACAAAAAGCTGAACAGCGTCACCGCCGGCACGTCGATGGCGATGGCCAGCAATAAGCCCGCCGCGGCGCACAGGCTGCCGCCGAGCAACATGCGAAAGCGGCCAATATGATTGATGAGCCTATCGCCACAAAGCCGGCCGAGGGTCATGCTGATGCAGAACAAAGCGTAACCCAAGCCGCCGGACGCGCCGCTCATGCCCCGTTCATGGGTAAGAAACAGGGCGCTCCAGTCCAGCATTGCGCCTTCGGTTAAAAACAGAATGAAACACAGCAAACCGATCGCCAATACCCGCCCGCGGGGGCGGACGAACAGCGGCGCGCTCGGATCCTCGCCCGTTTGGGTCAGGAGCTGACCGGCGGCCAGCGCCAGTAGCGCCAATAGCACCGCCACGATCACCAGCACGCTCGCAAGGGGCGTTAGCGCGCAGGCCAGCAGCGCGCTGACCAGACCGGCGCCGGCAATGCCGCCGAGGCTGAAAAAACCGTGAAAGCCGGACATCATGGCGCGGCCGCTGGCTTTTTCCACCGCCACCGCCTGAATGTTCATCGTGATATCCAGTGTCCCCAGCCCCGCGCCGAACAGCAGCAGCGTCAGAGCCAACAGCGGCATACTCTCAAGCCATGCCAGCAGCGGCAATGTTGCCCCCAGCACGCAGGCTACCGCGATGATGGGCCGTTTGCAGCCCAGCCGGTGTGCCCAAGGCGCCGCCAGCGGCATCGCCAGCAGCGAACCGATGCCCAGACACAGCATCAGCAGACCGAGGGAAGCATCGTTAATCGCCAGCCGCGCTTTGGCGAAGGGGACCAGCGGCGCCCAGGCGGGCATCGCAAAGCCGGCGATAAAAAACACCACGCGAGTGGCGACACGCACCGGATGGGCGGCGCGCAAAAGGCATAGGTATCTACACATCAGGGAGGAGGCTTAAGAGCAACTCTCGCTAAATGAGTAAGTTCTTCCAGACTATATTCCGATAATAATTTTAGTGTATTCAACAAGATGGATAGGCCAGCGAGCAGA
>NZ_FRDB01000349.1 GCF_900143145.1 Candidatus Sodalis sp. SoCistrobi | reverse complement strand
CTGCTCGGGCGGCTGGGTTACATCCCTCCTACTGAAGCCGAAATGAACTATTACGCTTTGCAATTAGCATCAGAGGAAGCGGCGTAGTATTGCCAAAATTACTCTCTAATAAACTCGGGGTTATTCAATCAATATGGTGCGCAAACATGCGACCAGTCGAGAATTCAAAGGCGATCTTAGCGCCGAATATGGCAGCTGGAACAAACAACGTTATGTGGCCGATCTGCAAAGCCCGCTGACGGAAAGCGGCAATGTTCGCGGCCGTGTGGTGGCCGGGTATCAGGATAATGATTCCTGGCTCGATCGCTATAACAATAAAAAGACCTTCTTTTCAGGGATCATCGATGCCGACCTGAGCGATTCCACCACCCTTGCGGCCGGTTACGAATATCAGCGCATTGATACCAATAGCCCAACCTGGGCAGGCTTACCGCGCTGGAATAGCGATGGCAGCGTCAGACATTATGACCGCTCCCACAGTACCGCGCCGGATTGGGCTTACAACGATAGAGAAATCAATAAGTTTTTTGTCACGTTAACACAGCGCTTTGCCCAGAATTGGCAAGCGACGCTGAACGCCACCCACACCAATACCAAATTTGATAGCCAGATGATGTATTTGGATGCGGTCGTTAACAAAGACACCGGTCAACTCGTCGGCCCCTATGGCAATTATGGGCCCGGCTATGATTATGTGGGCGGGACGGGCTGGAATACTGGCGAGCGCAAAGTAGACTCATTGGATTTGTTTGCCGACGGCAAATATGAGCTATTAGGACGTCAACATACCCTGATGCTGGGGGGCAGCTACAGCCGACAAACCAACCGTTACCTGAACACTTGGGCAAATATCTTTCCTGACGAAGTGGGCAGCTTTTACGACTATAACGATGATTTCCCGGAAACCGACTGGGGCCAACAAACCGTCGCGCAGTATGATAAAACTTATATGAAATCGCTGTACGCAGCGACCCGCATTTCTTTAGCCGATCCGCTGAACCTGATCATTGGCGCCCGCTACACCAACTGACGCGTCGATGCTTTGACCTACAGCATGGAGAAAAATCACACCACGCCGTACGCCGGTTTGGTGTATGACATTAATGAAAACTGGTCGGCCTACGCCAGCTATACCTCCATTTTCCAGCCGCAAAACTACCGCGACAGCTCGGGTAAATATCTCGCGCCTATCACCGGTAACAACTATGAGATTGGGGTGAAATCAGACTGGATGGGCAGCCGCCTGACCACCACATTGAATGACAACCGGTTGCATCGGTAAGTGTCTGAGATAGAGGCGCTATTGGCAAACCCGTGCCAGCATCAACCAGCAAGCTGCTTTGAAGTTCATATCCAACATCGCCACCGTGCGTCATTTTTAAGCGTCCGTATTTGGCATGATGGTAAAGAAATTGTAAACGTGACCAATCATGAACAACGAGAGCGTATGGATGCGGGCTAAGCGAAATTTGCTCAAGTGCTAGCGAAATAATTGGCTCATTGAGTTGACTGAAGCTAATTCGCTTATTATTCAGAAAACGCCAGACAGCTTGGGTAGTTGCGAAAGTTGATTTTTGAGCACTTGCGAGGTCTTTAACCGCAGAAGCAAGAAGAGCCGCGGGCGTCATATGCTGTTTAACCAGCGTCTGATATCGGCGGGTAAGGCGAGAGTCAATCCCGCCAACAGATAGGTTGAAATCATTCTGCAAAGTAATAACAGGTATCACGATAAATGTGTAGATACCTATG
>NZ_FRDB01000102.1 GCF_900143145.1 Candidatus Sodalis sp. SoCistrobi | reverse complement strand
AAGGAGGTAAAGTAGGCATCTGCGCGGCAATGCGAAAATTACTCCAATTAGCTTATGGTGTCTTAAAATCTGGAATACCCTTCGATGAAAATATAGCTCTTGCATCATGATGAGCAAGACGGTATCTGGCGTGTGAAGAATATGCATTGAATCTTACCGCCATAGAAAGCTATATTGGCCATCAGATCCCCGTCAGTAAATATAACAGCGACGCGCTGCTGACCGACCTGCCCGCGCCAAAACGGTTGACCCGCCCCCGCACCGGCAGTGGTCCCCGCCGCAGCGGCGGCGGCCCGCGCCATAACCGTAAACGTCCGGGCTGATACGTAGATGATAAGCGCCACCTCTCTTTATGCCGCCATTGACTTAGGCTCCAACAGTTTTCATATGTTGGTGGTGCGTGAGGTGGCCGGCACCCTTCAGACGCTGGCGCGAATCAAACGTAAAGTGCGGCTGGCCGCCGGACTGAACGGCGATAACCGGCTATCCAGCGACGCCATGCAGCGGGGCTGGCAGTGCCTGCGCCTGTTTGCCGAGCATTTGCAGGATATTCCTCCCGCTCAGGTTCGCGTGGTCGCCACCGCTACCCTGCGTCTGGCCACCAACGCGGCGGATTTTCTCGGCCCGGCCAGTACCATTTTGGGCTGCCCGGTGCAGGTCATCTCCGGCGAAGAAGAAGCCCGGCTTATCTATCAGGGCGTCGCCCACACCACCGGCGGCTCCGATGAGCGTTTAGTCGTGGACATCGGCGGCGGCAGCACCGAGCTGGTCGTGGGGCGCGGCGCGCAGGCGCTGGAATTGTTCAGTCTGGAAATGGGCTGCGTCACCTGGCTGGAGCGTTATTTCAACGATCGCAGCCTGACCCGGGAAAACTTCGAGCGGGCGGAGCAGGGGCGGCGCGCGAAAAAATCCGGCCGGTCGCCTTTCGGCTGTTGGCCCGGGGCTGGCAAGTGTGCGTCGGCGCCTCCGGCACCGTGCAGGCGCTACAGGAAATTATGGTCGCCCAGGGCATGGACGAGCACATTACCCTCAGCAAGCTGTTGCAGCTTAAACAGCGCGCTATTCATTGCGGCAAGCTCGAAGAGCTGGAAATCGAAGGATTGACGCTGGATCGGGCGCTGGTGTTCCCGAGCGGGCTGGCGATTCTGCTGGCGGTGTTTGCCGAGCTGGGCATCAAGACCATGACCCTGGCGGGCGGCGCGCTGCGCGAGGGCATGATGTACGGCATGATGGCGCTGCCGGTCGGCGGCGACATCCGTCAGCGTACCCTGGAAAATCTGCAGCGCCGCTATCAGTTGGATACCGAGCAGGCGCAGCGGGTGACCCGGCTGGCGGACGGTTTTGCCCGCCAGGTGGCCGAAGCCTGGCAGTTGGACGAGCGATGTTTCGCCCTTCTGCGCTGCGCCAGCATGATCCACGAAATCGGTCTCAGTATTGATATAAAACGCGCTCCGCAACACGCCGCCTATCTCGTCCGCCATACCGACCTTCCCGGTTTCACTCCCGCCCAGCAAAAGCTTATCGCTACGCTACTGCAAAATCAGAGCAATCACATCGACTTAACTCAGCTCAATGAGCAAAACAGCCTGCCGCCGCGTCTCGCCCAGCGCTTGTGCCGATTAATGCGGCTGGCGATCATTTTTGCCAGCCGCCGCCGCGACGATGCGCTGCCCGCGGTTGAGCTGCGCGCCATGGAAGAGACGTTGCATGTCATGTTACCTCACGGCTGGTTGCACCAGCATCCGCTGCGGGCGGAATACCTGGAGCAAGAAAGCCAGTGGCAGAGTTATGTCCACTGGCCCTTATTGCTGGAAGAAACGCCGCAGGGCTGAATCGCCGGGCCCCCTCAACATCACCCGATCCGTTGCAGGAAACGCCGTAACGCTGGGCCGCCGCATTCTCGATCACCATCAACCGATCCGTCGCAGGAAACGCCGCAACGCTGGGCCGCTGGCGCCCCGCTCACCGTCTGCGCACCACCCGCCGAAACCGCGCCTCCGGCCAACATGGCGAGAGCATTAGTCGCCCTCGCCGCGCGCCTTGGCCAACTGGGCGCGCAGGCTGGCCAGATGCCCCTGGCCGCGGCTCATGCGCTCCTCGGCGCTAACCGGTTTGCGTACCTGCTCCCATTGCACCTCGTCCTGGGGCAACTCAAGCAGGAAACGGCTCGGCTCTGGCTTGACCAGCTCGCCGTATTGGCGCCGCTCGCGGCACAGGGTGAAGGTTAATTCCTTTTGCGCGCGGGTAATACCGACATAGGCCAGCCGGCGCTCCTCTTCGATATTGTTCTCGTCGATACTACTTTGATGCGGCAACAGGCCCTCTTCCATGCCGACCAGGAACACATAGGGAAACTCCAGCCCCTTGGAGGCATGTAACGTCATCAACTGCACCTGATCGAGTTCTTCTTCGCTCTCGCCGCGTTCCATCATATCGCGCAGGGTGAAACGGGTGACCACCTGATCCAGCGTCATCGCCTCATTCAAATCGGAACCGGTCAGCATTTCGGTCATCCAACTGAAAAGTTGGTTGACATTTTTCATGCGCATTTCCGCCGCTTTCGGGCTGGTGGAACTCTCATACAGCCAGCTTTCATAGTCGATGCCGTGAATAAGTTCACGCACTGCGGCCACCGGATCTCGCTCCGCCTGTCTGGCGACGCCGTCCAGCCAGTGGGTAAACTGTTGCAGCGACTCCAGGCCGCGGCCGCTGAGCGTTTGCCCGAGGCCCAAATCAAAACTGGCGGTAAACATGCTCTTGTCGCGCTGCGTCGCCCAGGTGCCCAATTTGGCCAGCGTCGCCGCGCCTATCTCCCGGCGCGGCGTATTCACTATCCGCAAAAACGCGCTATCGTCATCGGGGTTGGTCAACACGCGCAGATAGGCGAGCAAGTCCTTAATCTCCGGCCGTGAAAAAAACGACGTCCCGCCGGAGATGCGATAAGGAATGCGGTTTTGCATCAGCATCTTTTCAAACAGCCGCGACTGGTGATTGCCGCGATACAAAATGGCGTAATCGCGATAACGAGTTTTGCTGATGTAGTGGTGAGCGATCAGCTCCCCCACCACCCGCTCAGCCTCGTGATCTTCATTGTTGGCGGTAATAACTTTCAGGATCTCGCCATAGCCCAGGCGGGAAAAAAGGCGTTTTTCAAAAACATGAGGATTGTTGGCGATAAGTATATTGGCGGCATTCAGGATGCGCTCGGTGGAGCGATAATTCTGCTCCAGCTTGATAACCGCAAGCGTCGGGAAATCTTGTTGCAGCAACGCCAGATTTTGCGGCCGCGCGCCGCGCCAGGAGTAGATCGATTGATCGTCGTCGCCCACTACGGTGAAACGGCCCCGCGGCCCCACCAGCAGCTTCACCAGTTCATACTGGCTGGTATTGGTATCCTGATACTCATCCACCAGCAAATAGCGCAGCCGGTTTTGCCAGCGCTCGCGCACCGCCTCGTCGCGCTGCATAAGCTGGGTCGGCCGTAGAATCAAATCATCGAAATCCAGCACATTGCAGGCGATAAGATGGTCGTCATAGAGTGCATAGCAATGGGCGAACAACTTATCCCGTTCGGAACGGGCGGCGGCGGCCGCCTGCGCCGGCGACAGCAGATCGTTCTTCCAGTTGGATATGGCGGAGGTCAGCGACTTGAGCAGGTCTTTGTCCCCTTCCAGCCACGGCTCGGACAGATCTTTAAGCAGCGCCAGTTGGTCTTGCTCATCAAACAGCGAGAATTTGGCCTTCATGCCCAGCGCCTTATATTCGCGCTTGATGATAGCCAGCCCGAGCGTATGGAACGTGGCGACGGTCAGCCCGCGCGCTTCTGCACGACCGAGCGTTTGCGCCACCCGCTCCTTCATCTCCCTGGAGGCTTTATTGGTAAACGTCACCGCCGCGATATGCCGCGCCTGATAGCCGCAACCGCGGATCAGATGGGCGATTTTATTGGTGATAACCCGCGTTTTGCCCGAGCCGGCGCCGGCCAGCACCAGGCAGGGTCCGGTGACGAATTCGACGGCTTGCTGTTGGCTTGGATTGAGGCGCATACATGAATCCCGGGCAAAAACGGTGGTGTGAACGGAGGGGGATTGTAGCAGAAAGCGGCGCCGGGGTTTATCCCCGCGGCGGGCAAAAAAAACCCCCGCCGGACGGCGGGGGCTGAAGTTTGCATGGCGCGTCACCCGTCGGGATGACCCTGCCGCCGGTCAGTTCGCGACCGCGATGCGTTTCATATCCTTCATGTAGCCACGCAGTTCGGCGCCCACGATTTCAATCGGATGCTGGCGGATAGCCTCATTCACATCGCGCAGACGCGCATTGTCGATTTCACCGTCGGCCACCGGTTTACCCAGATCGCCCGCCTGCAATTTGCCCATAAACGCGTCTTTCAGCAACGGCACGGCGGCATTGGCGAACAGATAGTTGCCGTACTCGGCGGTGTCGGAAATGACCACGTTCATTTCATACAAACGCTTGCGCGCAACGGTGTTGGCGATGAGCGGCAATTCGTGCAGCGATTCGTAATAGGCCGACTCGGCGATAATGCCGGAACGGGTCATGGTTTCAAACGCCAGCTCTACGCCGGCTTTTGCCATGGCGATCATCAGTACGCCGTGATCGAAGTAGGTCTGCTCGCTGATTTTGCCGTCGAACTGCGGCGCATTCTCGAACGGCGAACGGCCGGTTTCTTCACGCCAGCCGAGCAGTTTAACATCATCGTTGGCCCAATCGGCCATCATGCCGCTGGAGAAGGCGCCGGTGATGATATCGTCCATATGTTTTTCAAACAGCGGCTGCATCAGTTGCTTGAGCTGCTCGGACAACGCATAAGCGCGCAATTTCGCGCTATTGGACAGCCGGTCCATCATCAGCGTGATGCCGCCCTGTTTCAGCGCTTCGGTGGTGGTTTCCCAGCCGAATTGAATCAGTTTGCCGGCATAGGCCGGGTCGACGCCATCGGCAACCATTTTGTCGAAGCACAGCAGCGAGCCGGCCTGCAGCATGCCGCACAGAATGGTCTGTTCGCCCATCAGATCCGACTTGACCTCGGCGACGAAAGAGGATTCCAGCACCCCGGCGCGATGGCCGCCGGTGGCGGCCGCCCAGGCTTTGGCCAGCGCCATGCCCTCACCCTTCGGATCGTTTTCCGGGTGCACGGCGATAAGGGTCGGCACGCCGAAGCCGCGCTTGTACTCTTCACGCACCTCGGTACCCGGGCATTTCGGCGCCACCATGATAACGGTGATGTCGCCACGGATTTGCTCACCCACTTCAACGATGTTGAAGCCGTGGGAATAGCCCAACGCGGCGCCTTGCTTCATCAGCGGCTGTACCGCCTGCACCACGGCGGAATGTTGCTTGTCCGGGGTCAGGTTGACCACCAGGTCTGCTTCCGGCACCAGCTCTTCATAGGTGCCGACGCGGAAACCGTTTTCGGTCGCCTTGCGCCAGGAGGGACGTTTCTCGGCAATGGCTTCTTTACGCAGCGCGTAGGCAATATCCAGACCGGAGTCGCGCATATTCAGCCCTTGGTTCAAGCCTTGGGCGCCACAGCCGATGATCACCACTTTTTTGCCTTTCAAGTAGCCCGCTTCATCGACGAATTCATCCCGGCTCATGAAACGGCATTTACCTAACTGCGCCAACTGCTGACGCAGGTTTAAGGTGTTGAAATAGTTAGCCATCTAGCAACTCCATCATCAAATATAAGGGCTTGCCGCCGGCGTTCGCCCGCGGACAGGATTCTTCTCTGCCGACCACTATAAAGCAGGAAAAGCATTGCTTAAATTGATATATTAACAACCTGACCTTGCAGAATCTGCAATACACCTTGCCGACAATACGCGACGGTGGGTTCATTCACTCTCGGGGCGAATTCATGGATATCCGCGACCTCAAGTTGTTTCTCCACCTGGCGGAAAGCCGCCATTTCGGCCGTAGCGCCAAGGCGATGCACGTCAGCCCGTCGACCTTGTCGCGCCAGATCCAGCGCCTGGAAGAGGACGTCGGGCAGACGCTTTTTCTCCGCGACAACCGCACGGTGCAATTGACCGACGCCGGCCAGCAACTCAAAGAGTTCGCGCAGCAAACCCTGCTGCAATACCAGCAGTTGCGCCACCGCCTCGGCCAGCATGGCCCCTCGCTCAGCGGCGAACTGCGGCTGTTCTGCTCGGTGACCGCCGCCTACAGCCATTTGCCGCCGATACTCGATCGGTTCCGCGCCGAGCACCCGCTGGTGGAAATTAAACTCACCACCGGCGACGCCGCCAATGCGCTGGATAAAGTGCAGTCCGGCGAAGCGGATTTGGGGATTGCCGGCCATCCCGAAATCCTGCCGGCGAGTATTGACTTCACCCCGATCGGCGAAATTCCCATGATTTTAATCGCGCCGGCGCTGCCTTGCCCGGTGCGCGCCCGGGTGAAGACCCCACAGCCTGACTGGTCGCACACCCCGTTCATACTTCCGGAGCACGGTCCGGCGCGCCGGCGTATTGAACTGTGGTTTCGCAGCAACCATATCAGTAATCCGCTGATTTACGCTACCGTTGCCGGCAATGAAGCGATTGTGTCGATGGTGGCACTGGGCTGCGGCATCGCGCTGATCCCGTCGGTGGTGATGGACAATTCGCCGGAGCCGGTGCGCAGCCGCATTACCCTGCTGGAGCACGGCACCCCGGTCGCGCCGCTGGCGCTCGGGGTGTGTGCGCAAAGAAAACGGCTACAGGAACCGCTGATCGACGCCTTTTGGCAACTGCTGGAACGCTGACCGGCGCCAGTATATGCACAGGCACCGGCCGCCAGCGCAGTTAATCCGCCAGGAACAAACGAAACGCCGGATTGGCGGTGACATCGTGGCATTCATAGCCCAAAGCCGAGAGATGATGATCAAACTCCGGCTCACGCTCCGCCAGTTCAAAGCCCGCCAAGACCCGACCGAAATCCGTGCCGTGGCTGCGGTACTGGAATAAGGTAATATTCCAGCGCGTGCCCAGCGTGTAGAGGAATTTTAGCAATGCGCCCGGGGATTCGGGGAACTCGAAGCTATACAAACGCTCGCGCAGCGGTTTCGACGGCCGTCCACCCACCATATAGCGGACGTGCAGCTTGGCCATCTCGTCATCGGACAGATCCGCCACCTGATAACCGCCGGCAACCATCTCCGCCAAGATTTCCTCGCGCTCCTCGCGCTCCTCGCGCCCGCGGGTCAGCCTGACGCCGACGAAAATACAGGCGTTGTCGGCATCGCTGTAGCGGTAATTGAACTCCGTTACCGGCCGGCCGCCCAGGAGCTCGCAGAAGGCCAGAAAACTGCCCTTCCTTTCCGGGATGGTCACCGCCATCAGCGCCTCGCGTTGCTCGCCCAGCTCGCAGCGCTCCGAGACATAGCGCAGGCCGTGGAAATTGACGTTAGCGCCGGACAGTACGTGCGCCAGACGCTCATCGCGGATGCCGTGTTGTTGGACATATTTTTTCATCCCCGCCAGCGCCAGCGCGCCGGAGGGTTCGGCAATCGCCCGAACGTCCTCAAACAAATCTTTTACCGCCGCGCATATCGCGTCGCTGTCCACGGTGACCACATCATCAAGGTAATCGCGGCAAAGACGGAAAGTTTCATCGCCGATACGCCTGACCGCCACCCCCTCGGCAAACAGACCGACGCGCGGTAAATCCACCGGCTCGCCGGCCTGTAGCGCCGCCGCCAGACAGGCGGACTCTTCCGCTTCCACGCCGATGACTTTAATCTGCGGCATCAGGTGTTTTATCAGCACCGCCACGCCCGCCGCCAAACCGCCGCCGCCCACCGGTACAAATATGCGGTCCAGATGGGCGTCTTGCTGCAACAGCTCCATCGCCAGCGTCCCCTGCCCGGCGATCACCGCCGGATGATCAAACGGCGGCACAAAAGTCATATGACGTTCGCGCGCCAGCGCAATGGCTTTGGCCTTGGCTTCATCAAAGTTGGCGCCGAACAACAGCGGCTCGCCGCCGAAGCCGCGCACCGCATCCACTTTGATATCGGCGGTATTAACGGGCATGACAATAAGCGACGGGATGCCGAGCCGGCTGGCGGACAACGCCACCCCTTGGGCATGGTTGCCCGCCGAGGCGGTAATAACGCCGCAGGCGCGCTGTGCTTCGCTGAGCCCCGCTATCATCGCGTAAGCGCCCCGTAGTTTAAAGCTGTGCACCGGCTGACGGTCTTCACGTTTCACCAGTACCGTGTTGCCGAGGCGTTCCGACACTTTATTCATCACCTGCAGCGGCGTCACCTGGGCCACTTCATACACCGGCGCGCGTAATGCCGCGCGCAGGTACTCTGCAGGGCAGGGCTCGGCGGAAAACGGTTGAGACTCAGCCATGGTGCCTTATCCTCCCAACTTGGCTTTATCGCGCACCGCGCCTTTGTCGGCACTGGTTGCCAAACTAGCATAGGCTTTCAGGGCGAACGACACCTGCCGTTCGCGGGCGACCGGCGTCCAGGCCGCAGCACCGCGCGCCAGTTCGGTTTCGCGCCGCGCCGCCAGCTCGCTGTCGGCCACATCCAACACAATCCCGCGGCCGGCAATATTGATATCGATAATATCGCCATCGCGCACCAGTCCGATCAGGCCGCCGCTGGCGGCTTCCGGCGACACATGGCCGATAGACAGCCCCGAGGTACCACCAGAAAAGCGGCCATCGGTGATCAGGGCGCAGCTTTTGCCCAGTCCCATGGATTTAAGGAAGGTGGTCGGGTAAAGCATTTCCTGCATCCCCGGACCGCCTTTCGGGCCCTCGTAGCGGATAACAACCACATCGCCGGCAACCACCTTACCGCCGAGGATCGCCTCTGACGCGGCTTCCTGGCTTTCATAGACTTTGGCCGGACCACGGAATACCAGGCTGCCTTTGTCGACGCCGGCGGTTTTCACTATACAGCCGTCTTAGGCAATGTTGCCGTACAGCACCGCCAGCCCGCCGTCCTGGCTGTAGGCGAATTCACGGGCGCGGATACAGCCTTCCTGACGGTCGGTGTCCAGCGACGGCCAGCGACAGTCCTGAGAAAACGCCTGAGTGGTACGAATGCCCGCAGGACCCGCGGCATACATGCTTTTTACTGCCGCGTCATCGCTCACCATGACATCAAAGCGCGCCAGGGTTTCCGGCAGCGACAAACCGAGCACATTGCGCACCTCGCGATTAAGCAGCCCGCTGCGATCCAGCTCGCCGAGAATGCCGATGACGCCGCCGGCGCGGTGCACATCTTCCATATGATACTTCTGGGTGCTGGGGGCGACCTTGCATAAGTGCGGCACTTTACGCGACAGGCGGTCGATATCCGCCATGGTAAAGTCCACTTCGCCTTCCTGCGCCGCAGCCAGCAGATGGAGCACGGTGTTGGTGGAGCCGCCCATAGCGATATCCAGGGTCATGGCGTTTTCAAATGCCGCTTTGCAGGCGATACTGCGCGGCAGCGCGCTGGTATCATCTTGTTCATAATAGCGTTTTGCTAAGCCGACGATACGCTCACCGGCGTTCAAAAACAGTTGCTTGCGATCGGCGTGGGTCGCCAGCAGCGAACCGTTGCCCGGCTGCGAAAGACCGAGCGCCTCGGTGAGGCAGTTCATCGAGTTGGCGGTAAACATCCCCGAGCACGACCCGCAGGTTGGGCAGGCGGAACGCTCGATCTGGTCGCTATCCTCATCCGAGACATGGGGTTTGGCGCCTTGGATCATGGCGTCTATCAGGTCCAGTTTGATGATTTTGTCCGACAGCTTGGTTTTCCCGGCTTCCATCGGGCCGCCGGAGACAAAAATGACCGGTATGTTCAGGCGCAAGGATGCCATCAGCATGCCGGGAGTGAATAACCCCGAGTTTATTAGAGAGTAATTTTGGCAATACTACGCCGCTTCCTCTGATGCTAATTGCAAAGCGTAATAGTTCATTTCGGCTTCAGTAGGAGGGATGTAACCCAGCCGCCCGAGCAGCCTTCTGTTGTTGTACCAGTCCACCCAGTCCACCCAGTCCACCCAGTCCAGCGTGGCCAACTCCACTTCCGTCCGGTTTTTCCAGCTCCCGCGGTGGATAACCTCCGTTTTGTACAACCCGTTGATACTCTCTGCCATCGCATTATCGTAGGAGTCGCCG
>NZ_FRDB01000043.1 GCF_900143145.1 Candidatus Sodalis sp. SoCistrobi | reverse complement strand
TGCTCATGCTGAGTTTCCAGCACTAGATTAACTGCCCGTTCACGGACTTCCGGAGAGTAACGTTTGGTCGTTGTCATAGAGACCTCCACTTTTAAAGTATAGACTCTAATTTATCCGGGGTGATTCAATAACCAGCGCGAGAACATTCAAAAGCAACTGCTGGCCGGCGCACCCAGGCGCAAGATATTGATACCTTGCTTCGTCAGGGACAGCACACCGCCGGCGGCCAGGAGCTGATCCTGGAAGCCAAAAAACACGATCTGTATAAAAATATCGGGGAAAAGGTGCTGCCGCTTTACGTCAAGGGGCTGGAAAAGGTGTCAGCAATGTTAGACCGGGTAAACGCCTTTTTTGCCCGACATCAACAGGCGGCGAAGGTGCTCACCGTGACCGCTGCCAGCTTTGGCCTGCTGCTGTCCGTCGGCGGCGCATTAACCCTGGCGCTGGCCTCACTGCTGGGGCCTGTCGCCCTGCTGCGTTATGGCTTCAGCCTGTTAGGTATCAAAGGCAGCGGTGCCTTTTCTCTGCTGTCCAAGGCGATACGCGCTACCGCCACGGCAGGTCGCGTGATTCTGGTGGGTGCCCTCCGGCATAATTGGCACCGCCATTGTCTGGCTGGGGCGCCTGATGTTCGCTAACCCGATCCTGGCAATCATTGGCGTCATCGCCGGCGCGGCGGTGCTGATATGGCAAAACTGGGATACCCTTGGGCCAAAATTCAAGGCGCTATGGGAGTCCGTCAGCCAGACGACGCGGGAAAAATGGCAGGCTATCCAGGATTATTTACAGGCGCTGCCTGGCCGGTTTAAGGATTTTGGTACCCGTATCATCGATAGCCTGATGGACGGCATCAATGAAAAATGGCAGGCGCTGAAAAGCAAACTGACCTCGCTCACCGACTACCTGCCGGACTGGATGAAGGGCAATACCACCGTGCAGGCGACTGCCGCGCTGCATCCGCTGGCAAACTACGCCGGCGAGCATGACAGGGGCGGGCGTATCCCGGGCGGGCGCTTTGGTCTGGTGGGCGAATATGGCCCGGAAATCATCAGTGGCCCGGTCAATGTCACCAGTCGCCGCGCTACCGCCAGCCTGGCCGCCGCCGCCCTGATGATGGGCGGCATGTCGTCCGCCCTGGCTCAGGCGCCGCTGCATCCCTACAGCCTGCCGGCCAGCCATTACCGCGCCCAGCAGGGCACGGTGGCCCCCGCTGGCGGCGTGACCCGCATCAGCATTGAGGCGCCCATTCAGATCGTGGCGCAGCCGCACCATAGCCCGCAGGATATCGCGCGGGAGGTGGCCCGCCAGCTTGACGCCCGTGAACGCCAGGCCCGCGCCCGCGCTCACAGCCGTTTTGAAGACCGCGAGTAAACAACGATGATGATGGCATTAGGCATGTTCGTTTTTATGCTGCACACCGTGCCCCTATCAGGAATTTCAGCACCAGATGGCCTGGCGTCACCCGTCCAACAGCCGGATAGGGCGCCGCCCGCAGAGCCAGTTCCTCGGCCCGGATGAAGAAACCGTCACCCTGAGCGGTGTCCTGTTGCCGGAAATCACCGGCGGGCGCGTCTCGCTCATGGCGCTGCAAAAGATGGCGGAAACCGGTAAAGCCTGGTCGCTGATTGAAGGTAACGGGGCTATCCATGGCATGTTTGTGATTGAAAGCCTGAGCCGCACCAAAAGCGTGTTCTTCGCCGACGGCGCCGCGCGGCGCATAGAATTTACCCTGACGCTTAAACGCACCGATGAAAACCTCAAAGAGATGTTCGGTGAACTGTCGCAGCAGCTTAACGACCTGAGCGGCGCACTCTCCGACACCGTAGGCAGGCTGCTATCATGAGCCTGTCGGCCTTGCTGGATAGCACCACCGGCGGCCATACCCCGGACTGGCGCCTGAGTGTTGACGGCGTCGATATCACCGGCAACATAGCGCATCGCCTGATGTCATTAACCCTGACGGATAACCGGGGCTTTGAGGCGGACCAGCTGGATATTGAACTGGATGACAGCGACCGGAGTTTGCTATTGCCCAGGCGTGGGGCTAACGTTGCACTGTCTCTCGGCTGGAAGGAAACCGGGCTGATAAATAAAGGCACCTTTACCGTCGATGAAATCGAGCACAGCGGCGCCCCCGACCGGCTGACGATACGCGCCCGCAGCGCTGATTTTCGCGCCTCGCTCAACGTCCAGCGCGAAGCGTCTTACCATAACACCACCCTCGGCGATGTGGTGAAGACGCTCGCCGCCCGACATAAGCTGACGCCGGTGATAAGTCAGGCGATGGCCCGCACCAAACTGGCCCACAGCGACCAGAGCCAGGAATCAGACGGCAGCTTCTTAACGCGACTGGCAAGGGAACATGGCGCGGTGATGGCGGTTAAACAAGGGAAAATGCTGTTTTTTAAACAGGGGCAGAACCAGACCCTGAGCGGTAAACCGCTTCCGGCGCTGACAATTACCCGTCAGCAGGGAGACAGTCACACTTTCACGCTCACCGATCGCGACGCCTATACCGGCGTGGTGGCGCACTGGCTCAATACCCGCCAGGCCAAACCCGAGACGGTCAGCGTCAGACGCAAGCGGAAAAAGCGCTCCGCCAACACAGAAAAACAGGGCGACTATCTGATAGGCAGTGAGGAAAACGTGCTGGTTTTGCGCCACACCTACGCCTCAAAGCACAATGCTGAACGGGCTGCCAGAGCGAACTGGGAGCGGCTGCAACGCGGTGTCGCCACCTTCGCCATCACGCTGGCACGCGGCCGCGCCGAACTCACCCCCGAAATGCCGGTCAGGGTCAGCGGCTTTAAAAAAGAAATCGACCAGGCCGCCTGGACGCTGGTTACCGTGACGCATACGCTCAATAGCAGCGGATTTACCACCGCCTTGGAGCTGGAGGTAAAAATCGATGCGCTTGAAATGGAATGAGAAAAACGGAAATGCTACACTGACCGCTACCACCGACCTTAGTCGGGTGCGTGATGGAGAGCACTCACGCCATGATGCATTGCCCCCTTTGCGGCCAGGCCGCCCATACCCGTACCAGCCATTACATTACCACCACCAAAGAGCGCTACAATCAATGTACCAACATTAATTGTGGTCACACCTTTATCACACATGAAACCTTTACCCGTTCCATCTGTGTCCCCCGACAGGTAGATCCCGCACCACCCCCACCCAGGCCAGAGCGGTCAGGGAATGCTACAGTTTGGATAGTTTGCCCAAAAAATCATAAGCAACTGTGATAAAGAAAAAGCCCCGGAAACTGGGGCCTTTTGGTCAAAGATGGACGTTATCTGGACACTGAGAAATTAAATCCTTTTATTTTCAATGCATTGCCCTTTAATTTAACGCACCCGAAGGAGCGGTGTTAGCTTCGCCAGCGGCGTGGAACGCTATCGACAATCAGTCGTCGTTGCCGCCCAGACCCGCATTCAGCAGTTCAGCCAGATTGGCGGAAGCTTCATCGGCGGTAATCTGCGGCGCGGCCGGCGCTTCGCACTGCTGACGATGGCGGGCGCGTTCCTGATGATAAGCGTAACCGGTACCGGCCGGGATTAACCGTCCGACGATGACGTTTTCCTTCAGGCCGCGCAGTTCATCGCGCTTCCCGGCCACGGCGGCTTCGGTCAGCACGCGCGTGGTTTCCTGGAACGACGCTGCGGAGATAAACGACTCCGTGGCCAGCGAGGCTTTGGTGATACCCAGCAGATCGCGCATATAGGTCATTTCCACCTTGCCGTCGATTTCCAGCTGACGGTTGGCTATCTTAATGCGCGAGTATTCCGCCTGTTCGCCTTCCAGGAACTCCGAGCTGCCGCTGCTGGCGATCGTGGCTTTACGCAACATCTGACGAACGATAACTTCGATGTGTTTATCGTTGATCTTCACGCCCTGCAGACGGTAGACGTCCTGGACTTCGTTGACGATGTAGCGGGTCACCGCATGGACGCCACGCAGACGCAGGATGTCGTGCGGCGATTCCGGGCCATCGGAAATCACATCACCGCGCTCGACGCGTTCACCTTCAAATACGTTGAGCTGACGCCATTTCGGGATCATCTCTTCGTAAGCGTCGCTGCCGTCTATCGGCGAGATAACCAGGCGACGTTTGCCTTTGGTTTCTTTACCGAAGGAAACGATACCGCTGATCTCGGCCAGAATTGCCGGCTCTTTCGGACGACGGGCTTCAAACAGATCGGCAACGCGCGGCAGACCACCGGTAATATCCTTGGTACCGCTGGTTTCCTGCGGCAGACGCGCCAGCGTATCACCGCCGGTGATTTTGGCGCCGTCTTCCAGCTGGACGATCGTTTTGCCCGGCAGGGAGTACTGCGCCGGCATATCGGTGCCCGGCAGCAGCACATCGTTTCCGTTAGCGTCGACAATACGCAGCGCCGGACGCAGATCTTTACCCCCACCGGTACGTTCGGCGGTGTCCAGTACCACGATAGAGGACAAACCGGTCAGTTCGTCGGTCTGGCGGGTAATGGTCTGGCCGTCGATCATATCGGTGAAGCGGACGAAACCGTCGACTTCGGTGATAACCGGCATGGTATGCGGATCCCAGTTGGCAACGGTTTCGCCGCCCATGATCTCCGCGCCGTCGCCTTTCGCCATCACGGCGCCGTAAGGCACCTTATAGCTTTCTTTGGTACGGCCGAATTCGTCAATCAGCTTCAGCTCGGTGTTACGCGAGGTGATCACCAGCTTACCGCTGCCGTTCACCACGAACTTGGCGTTGCTAAGACGGATGGTCCCTTTGTTTTTCACCTGAATGCTGGATTCCGCCGCGGCACGGGACGCGGCCCCGCCGATGTGGAATGTACGCATGGTCAGCTGGGTGCCGGGTTCGCCGATGGACTGCGCGGCGATAACTCCGATGGCTTCGCCCTTGTTTACCAGATGCCCACGCGCCAGATCGCGGCCGTAGCAGTTGGCGCACACGCCGAAATCGGTATCGCAGGTCACGACCGAACGCACCTTGACGCTGTCGACGGAGTTTTCTTCCAACACGTCACACCACTGCTCGTTCAGCAGGGTATTACGCTCGACCAAAATATCCGCAGTGCCCGGTTTCAGGACATCTTCCGCCGTAACGCGGCCCAAAACGCGCTCGCGCAGCGGCTCTTTAACGTCGCCGCCTTCGATAACCGGCGTCATCACGATACCGGCGAAGGTGCCGCAGTCGTCCTCGGTCACCACCAGATCCTGCGCCACGTCAACCAGACGACGGGTCAGGTAACCGGAGTTCGCGGTTTTCAGCGCGGTATCCGCCAGACCTTTACGTGCACCGTGGGTGGAGATGAAGTACTGGAGTACGTTCAGACCTTCACGGAAGTTAGCGGTAATTGGCGTCTCGATGATCGAGCCATCGGGCTTGGCCATCAGGCCACGCATACCGGCCAGCTGACGAATCTGCGCCGCCGAACCACGCGCGCCGGAGTCGGCCATCATAAAGATGCTGTTAAACGAGACCTGACGCTCTTCCACGCCGTCACGGTTAATCACGGCTTCGGTAGACAGGTTGTCCATCATCGCTTTGGCGACGCGCTCGTTGGCCGCGGCCCAAATATCGATAACCTTGTTATAACGCTCACCGGCGGTGACCAGACCCGACTGGAACTGCTCTTGGATCTCGGCAACTTCGGCTTCGGCTTCATCGATAATTTCGGCTTTCTTCGCCGGGATCACCATATCGTCGATGCCGACGGACGAGCCGGAACGGGCGGCGTAGGCGAAACCGGTGTACATGATCTGGTCGGCAAAGATAACGGTCGGCTTCAGACCCAGCACGCGATAGCAGGTATTGAGCATCTTGGAGATGGCTTTTTTACCCAACGCCTGGTTCACCAGCGAGAACGGCAGCCCCTTCGGCACGATCATCCACAGGATAGCGCGGCCGACGGTGGTATCCACCAGATGGGTGGTTTCCACCCACTCGCCGTTGTCGCGTTTCTCATGCTCGGTGATACGCACTTTGACGCGCGCATGCAGCTCGGCCACGCCGGCGCGGTAAATGCGTTCCGCTTCTTTCGGCCCGGTCAGCACCATGCCTTCGCCCTTGCCGTTGACGCGATCACGGGTCATATAATACAGACCCAGCACGACGTCCTGGGACGGCACGATAATCGGCTCGCCGTTGGCGGGCGACAGGATGTTGTTGGTCGACATCATCAGCGCGCGCGCTTCCAACTGAGCTTCCAGCGTCAGCGGCACGTGGACCGCCATCTGGTCGCCGTCGAAGTCGGCGTTGTACGCCGCACACACCAGCGGGTGCAGCTGAATGGCTTTACCTTCAATCAGTACCGGCTCAAACGCCTGGATCCCCAGACGGTGCAGCGTCGGCGCACGGTTCAGCATGACCGGGTGCTCGCGGATCACCTCGTCGAGGATATCCCATACCACGGCTTCTTCGCGCTCGACCATTTTCTTGGCCGCTTTGATGGTGGTCGCCAGACCACGCAGCTCCAGCTTGCCGTAAATGAAAGGCTTGAACAGCTCCAGCGCCATTTTCTTCGGCAGACCGCACTGATGCAGACGCAGGTACGGACCTACGGTAATTACTGAACGGCCGGAATAGTCGACACGTTTACCGAGCAAGTTCTGGCGGAAGCGACCTTGCTTACCTTTGATCATGTCGGCCAGGGATTTCAGCGGACGCTTATTGGAGCCGGTAATGGCACGGCCACGACGGCCGTTATCCAGCAGCGCATCGACCGCTTCTTGCAGCATACGCTTTTCGTTGCGCACGATGATATCCGGCGCGGCCAGATCCAGCAGACGCTTCAAGCGGTTGTTACGGTTGATCACCCGGCGATACAGATCGTTCAGATCCGAGGTCGCAAAGCGGCCGCCATCCAACGGGACCAGCGGACGCAGATCCGGCGGTAGTACCGGCAACACGGTCAGGATCATCCATTCCGGCTTATTGCCGGACTGCACGAAGGCTTCCAGCAGCTTAATGCGCTTGGTCAGCTTTTTGCGCTTGGTTTCCGAGTTGGTTTCTTCCAGCTCTTCGCGCAGCTGCTCGCATTCCTGCTCCAGATCCATGTTTTTCAACAGCGCCTGGATCGCTTCGGCGCCCATCTTGGCGTCGAATTCGTCACCAAACTCTTCCAGCGCGTCCAGATACTGCTCTTCGGTCAGGATCTGACGGCGCTCAAGGTTGGTCATGCCGCCTTCAACCACGACATAGGATTCAAAATACAGCACGCGTTCGATATCGCGCAGCGGCATATCCAACAGCAGACCGATACGGGACGGCAGCGATTTCAAAAACCAGATGTGGGCAGTGGGCGAAGCCAGCTCGATATGGCCCATACGCTCACGGCGCACCTTGGTCTGGGTCACTTCAACGCCGCATTTCTCACAGATAACGCCGCGGTGTTTCAGACGCTTGTACTTACCGCACAGGCATTCATAGTCTTTTACCGGCCCGAAAATACGGGCGCAGAACAGACCATCGCGCTCCGGTTTAAAGGTGCGGTAGTTAATGGTTTCCGGCTTTTTCACTTCGCCGAACGACCAGGAACGGATCATGTCTGGCGACGCCAGCGCAATTTTGATCGCGTCAAACTCTTCGGTCTTAGTCTGCGCTTTCAGAAACTTAAGTAAATCTTTCACGGCTTGGCTCCTGTCGGAGTTGGATCTGTTAGGCGCCTGAAACGCTCAGGCGCCCTTATTACCAGTGCGAATCGCACCCGGGCGGAAAAATCAGTCTTCTTCCAGCTCGATATTGATGCCCAGCGAGCGGATTTCCTTCAACAAGACGTTAAAGGATTCCGGCATACCGGGTTCCATCGTGTGATTGCCATCCACGATGTTTTTGTACATCTTGGTGCGACCGTTAACATCATCCGACTTGACGGTAAGCATTTCCTGCAGAGTGTAGGCCGCGCCGTAAGCTTCCAGCGCCCACACTTCCATCTCCCCGAAGCGCTGGCCGCCGAACTGCGCCTTGCCGCCCAGCGGCTGCTGGGTAACCAGGCTGTAAGATCCGGTGGAACGCGCATGCATCTTGTCATCAACCAAATGGTTGAGTTTCAGCATGTACATATAGCCCACCGTCACCTGGCGCTCGAACTGCTCGCCGGTGCGGCCGTCAAACAAGGTGATCTGACCGGAGGTCGGCAGGCCACCAAGCTGCAGCAGCTGCTTGATCTCTGTTTCCTTGGCGCCGTCGAACACCGGCGTGGCGATCGGCATCCCTTTCTTCAGGTTCTCCGCCAAACGCAGCACTTCCTCATCGGAGAAGGTGTTGAGATCCACTTTCTGGCGCACGTCGTCACCCAGGTTGTACGCCTTCTGGATGAACTCGCGCAGCTTGGACACTTCTTCGTGCTGCTTCAGCATGGCGTTGATCTTGTCGCCGATGCCTTTTGCCGCCATACCCAAATGGGTTTCCAGAATCTGGCCGATGTTCATACGCGACGGTACGCCCAGCGGGTTCAGAACGATGTCCACCGGCACGCCGTTTTCATCGTAAGGCATATCTTCGATCGGGTTTATTTTGGAGATAACGCCCTTGTTACCGTGACGTCCCGCCATCTTGTCGCCCGGCTGGATCTGACGTTTCACCGCCAAATACACTTTGACGATTTTCAGCACGCCCGGAGCCAGGTCATCGCCCTGGGTAATTTTACGGCGCTTGGCTTCCAGCTTCTTCTCGAACTCGTGCTTAAGCTCGTCATACTGCTCGGCGAGCTGTTCAAGCTGATTCTGCTTCTCTTCGTCGGCCAGGCCCAGTTCCAGCCAGCGCTCGCGGGTAAGCTTATCCAGCTTCTCCGCTTCGATGCCGCCAGAGATCAGGACGTCGCGAATACGGGCAAACAGACCGGCTTCAAAGATCTGCAGTTCTTCGGTCAGGTCCTTTTTGGCCTGCTTAAGCTGCATTTCCTCGATTTCCAGCGCGCGCTTGTCTTTCTCCACGCCGTCGCGGGTAAATACCTGCACATCGATAACGGTACCGGAAACACCGTTCGGCACGCGCAGCGACGAATCTTTCACGTCGGAGGCTTTTTCACCGAAGATGGCGCGCAGCAGTTTCTCTTCCGGCGTCAGCTGGGTTTCCCCTTTCGGCGTCACCTTACCCACCAGAATATCGCCGCCGGTCACTTCCGCGCCGATATAGACGATACCGGACTCATCCAGCTTGGAGAGCGCGGCTTCACCCACGTTCGGGATGTCGGCGGTAATTTCCTCAGGCCCCAGCTTGGTGTCGCGGGACACGCACGCCAGTTCCTGAATATGGATGGTGGTGAAACGATCTTCCTGCACCACGCGTTCGGAGACCAGCATTGAGTCTTCAAAGTTGTAGCCGTTCCACGGCATGAACGCGATACGCATATTCTGACCCAGCGCCAGCTCACCCAAATCGGTGGACGGACCGTCAGCCAGCACGTCGCCGCGCTCAACCGGCTCACCCAGCGAGACGCAAGGCGTCTGGCTGATACAGGTGTTCTGGTTGGAACGGATATATTTGGTCAGGTTATAAATATCGATGCCCGCTTCACCCGGATACATTTCATCCGGGTTGACGTTAATCACGATACGGGAGGCGTCCACGTACTGCACCGTGCCGCCGCGTTTCGCCACGGCGGTCACGCCGGAGTCAACGGCGACCGCACGTTCCATACCGGTGCCGACCAGCGGCTTGTCGGTACGCAGCGTCGGCACCGCCTGACGTTGCATGTTCGCACCCATCAAGGCACGGTTGGCATCGTCGTGCTCCAGGAACGGGATCAGCGAGGCGCCGACCGAGACCACCTGCTGGGTGGAAACGTCCATATAGTCGACCTGATCGCGGCTGAACAGGCTCGATTCGCCTTTGCTGCGGCAGGTCACCAGATCGTCAACGAAACGGCCGTCGTCGCCAAGGTTGGTGTTGGCCTGTGCGATAACGAAGTTGCCTTCCTCAATCGCCGACAGATAATGGATTTCGTCGGTAACCACACCGTCTTGCACGCGGCGATAAGGCGTTTCCAGGAAACCGTACTCGTTGGTCTGCGCATACACGGACAGCGAGTTGATAAGACCGATGTTCGGCCCTTCAGGGGTTTCGATGGGGCACACGCGCCCGTAATGGGTCGGATGCACGTCGCGCACTTCAAAGCCCGCGCGCTCGCGGGTCAGACCGCCCGGGCCCAACGCGGAAATACGGCGCTTGTGGGTAATCTCGGACAGCGGGTTGTTCTGGTCCATGAACTGCGACAGCTGGCTGGAGCCGAAGAACTCTTTCACCGCCGCCGAAATCGGTTTGGCGTTGATCATATCCTGCGGCATCAGGGTATCCAGATCGCCTAAAGACAGACGCTCTTTCACCGCGCGTTCTACGCGCACCAGACCGACGCGGAACTGGTTCTCCGCCATTTCACCCACCGAACGGATACGGCGGTTGCCCAGGTGGTCGATGTCATCGACTTCGCCTTTACCGTTACGAATATCGATGAGCTTCTTCATCACTTCAATGATGTCGTCTTTGCTCAGGATACCGGAACCTTCGATCTCTTCACGCAGTAGCGAACGGTTAAACTTCATCCGGCCGACCGCGGACAGATCGTAACGATCTTCCGAGAAGAACAGGTTTTCAAACAGATTTTCAGCCGCTTCGCGGGTCGGCGGCTCGCCGGGGCGCATCATGCGGTAGATTTCCACCAGCGCGCTCAGGCGATCGCTGGTCGGATCGACGCGCAGCGTCTCGGACATGTAGGCGCCGTGATCCAAATCGTTGGTGAACAACGTTTCGATACGTTTATGGCCCGCCTGGCTCAGTTTGGCCAGCAGGTCCAGCGTCAGTTCCATGTTGGCGGGGACGATGATTTCACCGGTATTTTCATCGATGTAATCTTTTACCACCACCTTGCCGATAATGTATTCGACAGGGACTTCGATCTGCGCGACGCCGTCTTTTTCCAGCTGGCGAATGTGGCGCGCGGTGATGCGGCGGCCTTTTTCGACATAGACGGTGCCGTTGGCCTCGATATCAAACGAGGCGGTTTCACCACGCAAGCGCTCAGGAAGCAGCTCCATCTGCAGCTTTTTGTCGTGAATTTCGTAAACCACTTTGTCGAAGAACGTATCCAGGATCTGGCCGGTGCTGTAGTTCAGCGCGCGCAGAATAATGGTCGCCGGCAATTTGCGGCGGCGGTCGATACGGACGAACAAGTTGTCTTTCGGGTCGAACTCGAAATCCAGCCACGAGCCGCGGTAAGGAATGATACGCGCGTTGTACAACACTTTACCGGAGGAGTGCGTCTTACCCTTGTCGCTGTCAAAAAATACGCCAGGGCTGCGGTGCAGCTGGGAAACGATAACACGTTCGGTACCGTTGATGACAAAGGTGCCGTTGTCGGTCATGAGCGGGATTTCGCCCATGTAGACTTCCTGCTCCTTGATGTCTTTTACCGTACCTTCCGGCGCTTCGCGCTCGTAAATGATAAGGCGCAGCTTGACGCGCAGCGGTGCAGAAAACGTCACCCCGCGGATCTGGCACTCTTTGACATCAAAGACAGGCTCGCCCAGACGGTAACTGACATATTGCAGTTCCGAGTTGCCGCTGTAGCTCTGTATGGGGAATACGGAACGGAAAGCCGCTTCCAGACCGTACTGACCTTCCGGATCTTGCTCGATAAACTTCTGAAACGAGTCAAGCTGGATAGATAGGAGATAGGGAATGTCCAAAACCTGCGGACGTTTTCCGAAGTCCTTACGAATGCGTTTTTTTTCGGTATAGGAGTAAACCATAGGGTTCCTCAGCTAGCTGACAAGTCGACCAACTCTGTCCGCCCTACTAGGACAGTACATGCAACGCCATTTATCACGATCGGAGAATCGATATCCTCTCCGCAATACTTGTTTCTATCACTCTTAAATCATTTCGCTGCACTTTGCTGAACCAGGGAGGCTCGGCAGGCGATGCAGTATATTAAGGCGTCGATAGAAATAAATATTAAGGTTAATCAGTAGCTAAATGGTGTTAAACGCCACTGATGCCCTACAGCGCAAAAAGGCTGGTGACCAAAAAGCCACCAGCCATCAGCCTAATTCAGGCTGCAACCTGGAAGGTTAACTTATTTAACCTCAACAGAAGCACCGGCTTCTTCCAGGGCTTTCTTCAGTGTTTCCGCGTCATCTTTGCTCACGCCTTCTTTCAGGGTGGCAGGTGCGGATTCAACCAGGTCTTTGGCTTCTTTCAGGCCCAGACCGGTAGCGCCGCGCACGGCTTTGATGACGGCAACTTTGTTGGCGCCGATGGCGCTAAGCACAACGTCAAACTCGGTTTTTTCTTCTACAGCTTCAGCCGGGCCTGCGGCAACGGCTACAGCGGCAGCGGCGGAAACGCCGAATTTTTCTTCCATCATGGAGATCAGTTCAACGACGTCCATGACGGACATTTCGGCAACTGCGTCCAGAATTTGTTCTTTAGTGATAGACATAACAAGTGTTCCTAGAATTCAGAAAGTGTTTATACGTTTGCAATTGCTTCAGAATAAAACCGGCGCTTATGCCGCTTCTTTCTGATCGCGCAGTGCGGCCAGCGTGCGAACCAGTTTGCCTGCAGAGGCTTCTTTCATGGCCGACATCAGGCGGGCGATTGCTTCTTCGTAAGTTGGCAAAGTGGCCAGGCGATCGATCTGCGACGCCGGGATAACTTCACCTTCAAAGGCTGCGGCTTTAACCTCAAATTTTGCATTGTCTTTGGCGAAGGCCTTGAACAAACGAGCGGCTGCGCCCGGGTGTTCGTGAGAAAATGCAATCAGGGTCGGACCGACAAACGTGTCTTTCAGGCACTCGAAAGGAGTACCTTCAACGACGCGGCGCATCAGCGTGTTGCGAACAACGCGCATGTAAACACCGGCTTCACGACCTGCTTTACGCAGTTCAGTCATTTTATCTACCGTAACGCCACGGGAATCCGCGACAACGGCAGACAGCGCGCCTTTGACTACTTCGCTGACTTCAGCAACAATCGCTTGTTTGTCTTGAAGATTTAATGCCATTAGCTTGTGCTCCTGGATTTAGCCGGGGAAACCCCCGGAACTCACTTCACATACCGTCACAGCGACGGTAAGCGTCGACATACGGTGAGCAGAATCCAGCAAACGAATATGTTATTCAGGCTCTGCCACCGTCTACGCAGGAAAATTAAGTGCTGTAACACACACCTGCGGTCTTGGACGGAGGCTTGGATAGGCCAAGCTCCAACCGAAAAAATCTGTTTGTTACGCCTGCGGTTAAAAGGAAACCGCCCCGGCGAAACTTCGGGCGTTAGATTCTAGACAAAACCAACGCCCGCGTAAAGCAATAATTATGCGGTGGTGGTGGACAGACCGCTTTGATCCACGGCGACACCTGCGCCCATGGTCGTCGACAGGCTGACTTTCTTGATGTAAACGCCCTTGGCCTGCGTCGGTTTGGCTTTTTTCAGCGCGACCAGCAGAGCTTCCAGGTTTTCTTTCAATTTGTCAGAGTCGAAGTCCACTTTACCGATGGTGGTGTGGATGATGCCGTTTTTGTCGTTGCGATAGCGCACCTGACCGGCTTTGGCGTTTTTAACCGCTTCAGCGACGTTCGGGGTGACGGTGCCGACTTTCGGGTTCGGCATCAGGCCGCGCGGACCGAGGATCTGGCCCAGCTGGCCGACAACACGCATCGCGTCTGGAGAAGCGATAACCACGTCGAAGTTGAACTCGCCTTTTTTGATCTGGTCAGCCAGATCATCCATGCCGACCAGGTCCGCGCCGGCGGCTTTCGCCGCTTCCGCGTTGGCGCCCTGGGTAAACACGGCGACGCGCACGCTGCGGCCGGTACCGTGCGGCAGCACGGTGGCGCCACGGACGTTTTGATCGGATTTACGGGCATCGATGCCCAGATTGACGGCAACGTCGATGCTTTCTACAAATTTGGCGGTGGCCAGTTCTTTCAGCAACGCGACGGCTTCGTTGATATCGTACTGCTTGGTGGAATCAACTTTATCGCGGATGACGCGCATGCGCTTGGTCAGTTTAGCCATTTCTTAATCCTCCACTACCAGGCCCATGGAACGCGCGGTACCCGCAATGGAGCGGGACATCGCTTCCACGTCGGCACCGGTCATATCAGCCGCTTTGGTTTCCGCGATTTCACGGACCTGCGCGCTGGTCACTTTACCGACTTTGTCTTTATTCGGCTTACCGGAACCGGATTTGATGCCTGCGGCTTTCTTCAGCAGCACGGCGGCCGGCGGGGTCTTGGTAACGAAAGTGAAAGAACGGTCGGAGTACACGGTGATAACAACCGGAATCGGCAGCCCTTTTTCGATGCTCTCAGTTTTGGCATTGAAGGCTTTGCAGAATTCCATGATGTTAACGCCCTGCTGACCCAGGGCCGGGCCTACCGGCGGACTCGGGTTTGCCATGCCTGCAGCAACCTGCAGTTTGATATGGGCTTGTACTTTCTTGGCCATGTTGATTTCCTCTAATGGGTGCTCGCCGGTGAAGGCTCCCCGTGAATAAGCGTTTACACGCACTAAGACGCATAAAAACGAAAGGCGCGAAATTTTAGATTAATTTCGCGCCTCGAGCAAGCAAAAATGTGGTGGGTGACTCAGCCCTTCTCGACCTGACCGAAATCCAGCTCTACCGGTGTGGCGCGACCAAAGATCGAGACCGACACCTTCAGGCGGCTTTTTTCGTAATCCACCTCTTCCACCACGCCGTTGAAGTCGGCAAAGGGACCATCGCTGACGCGGACCAGCTCGCCCGGCTCGAAGAGGGTTTTCGGCCGTGGCTTGTCGCCGACCTGCTGCAGGCGGTTCATAATGGCGTCAACTTCTTTATCGCTGATTGGCGCAGGCCGATCCGAAGTGCCGCCGATGAAGCCCATGACGCGCGGTACGCTGCGCACCAGATGCCAGCTGGCGTCGTTCATCACCATCTGCACCAGGACATAGCCCGGGAAGAACTTGCGCTCGCTTTTGCGACGCTGGCCGCCGCGAATTTCGACCACCTCTTCCGTTGGCACCATGACTTCGCCAAACAGCTCTTCCATATCATGAAGTTTGATATGTTCGCGAAGGGACTGCGCTACGCGTCCCTCGAAACCGGAAAACGCCTGAACGACGTACCAGCGTTTTTTTGGAGCTTCGGACATCTTAGAACCTCAGGCCAGTAATAAACGATACCACACGGACCAGAATGCCATCCAGCCCCCACAGAATCAGTGACATCACGGCGGTCACCGCGGCGACGATTAACGTGGTATGTAACGTTTCCTGGCGGGTCGGCCAAATCACTTTACGTACTTCGGTGCGCGCTTCACGCGCAAACGCAACGGTGGACTTGCCTTTGGCAGTCATCATGGCCACACCGCCCGCGATAGCGATAATAAGCACGACAGCCAGCGCTCGCAGCAGCAAGTGGTGATCGCGGTAATAATAGTTACCGACAATAGCCACGACCAACAGAATCGCGACGACTAACCACTTAACCACTTCCAGGCCACGCCCGCTTCCTTGAGCTTCGGTATTCGCACTCATAAAAAAAACCTGTCACATAGGATTCAGACAAACAACTTATCAGCCCCGCAAAGCATGAGGCTACCAATCGAAGTATGCCCTGAATGAGCAACATTACCTCGAAGTTTTACGCCACAGAACAAGAGCCCATCTCACCAATGATTATGACTTAAAATCGCTGATGAGATAGGTTCTCTGTCACAGCGTAGAAAAAGGGCATCAAATGATGCCCTTTAACCGCATGTCGCGTCAAATGGTTATTCGACAAATGTCGGCATTTGCCGGCTTAAGCGATAACTTTGGCAACAACGCCGGCGCCAACGGTACGGCCACCTTCGCGGATAGCGAAACGCAGGCCGTCGTCCATGGCGATCGGAGCAATCAGGTTAACAACCATCTTGATGTTGTCGCCAGGCATCACCATTTCAACGCCTTCCGGCAGTTCGATGGTACCGGTCACGTCAGTGGTACGGAAGTAGAACTGCGGGCGGTAGCCTTTGAAGAACGGCGTGTGGC
>NZ_FRDB01000323.1 GCF_900143145.1 Candidatus Sodalis sp. SoCistrobi | reverse complement strand
TCATATGCTGTTTAACCAGCGTCTGATATCGGCGGGTAAGGCGAGAGTCAATCCCGCCAACAGATAGGTTGAAATCATTCTGCAAAGTAATAACAGGTATCACGATAAATGTGTAGATACCTATGCCCTTACCGGCGGCCGATGGAAAAAATGGTTATCACACAAAATAGACTATTTTTGTTAACTTAATGTATTTATTGAAAAAAGCGTAATCATTACAGAAAAAAGACTGAAATCATTGATCGCCGACACATAATTGTTCAAAGTTTGGCCTTTCATCTGATGAAAAAAATGCGTAATATACGCGCCCTTGCGGACACAGTATGGTCTCTCTTTGTCTATGCGTATTGGACACCTCCAGCTCGCTAATTGCCTGATTGCGGCTCCGATGGCCGGTGTGACAGATCGCCCGTTCAGAGCCTTATGTCACGCAATGGGGGCGGGAATGACGGTTTCGGAAATGCTCTCCTCAAACCCTGAGGTGTGGCGGACCGATAAGTCGCGTTTGCGTATGGTACATAGTGATGAACCCGGTATCCGGGCGGTGCAAATCGCCGGTTGCGATCCTGCTGATATGGCCGCCGCCGCCGTCATCAACGTGGCGAACGGCGCGCAGCTGATTGATATCAACATGGGTTGCCCAGCCAAGAAAGTGAACCGTAAATTGGCGGGCTCGGCATTACTGCAATATCCGGATCTCATCAAGCAGATTCTGATCGCGGTGGTGCGTGCCGTCGACGTGCCGGTAACGCTGAAAATTCGTACAGGCTGGGCGCCGGATCACCGAAATTGTGTACAAATTGCCCAATTGGCCGAAGATTGTGGTATACAGGCCATCACGATTCATGGCCGCACCCGCGCTTGCCTGTTCAACGGCAACGCGGAGTACGACAGTATTCGGGCAGTTAAGCAGTGTGTTTCCATTCCGGTTATCGCCAATGGAGACATTACTGACCCGCAGAAAGCCAGAGCGGTGCTGGATTACACCGGGGCGGATGCCCTGATGATAGGCCGCGCCGCTCAGGGAAGACCCTGGATCTTCCGGGAAATCCAGCATTATCTGGATACGGGGGAATTGCTGCCGCCGCTGCCGTTAGGCGAGGTGAAGCATTTGTTGATGGAGCATGTTAGGAAATTGCACGACTTTTACGGTCCAGGCAAGGGATTCCGCATCGCTCGTAAGCACGTGTCCTGGTCTTTACAGGCGCATGCCCCTGACAACCAGTTTAGGCGCACATTCAACGCCATAGAGGATGCCAGCGAACAGCTGGAGGCGTTGGAGGCATACTTTGCAAATCTTGCGTAATAGAAAAAAGAGCAGACAGAACTATGTTCGAACAACGCGTAAATTCTGACGTACTGACCGTTTCCACCGTTAACTCTCAGGATCAGGTAACGCAAAAACCCCTGCGTGACTCGGTAAAGCAAGCACTGAAGAACTATTTTGCTCAACTAAACGGTCAGGACGTCAACGACCTCTATGAGCTGGTACTGGCTGAAGTAGAACAGCCTCTGTTGGACATGGTCATGCAATACACCCGCGGCAATCAGACCCGCGCGGCGCAGATGATGGGCATCAACCGCGGCACCCTGCGTAAGAAATTGAAAAAATACGGCATGAACTGATAGTTACTTCTTATAACATTGTTTATTAAGGTGCTTTACCACTTGGTGAAGCACCTTTTTTATGATTTGTACCCCACCGTGTACCCCACGGGCTTTTGAACAAAATTAAAAGCATGAGAACAAATCGGGGCTTTTGGCGGTTTTGCTGTTTTTGCTGTACCCCTGTACCACTTTTCGCTCAGGCCAGTGCTGGCGGGGGCTGTAGCTGGTACAAGCGGTGTAAATGTCCTGCTGGCCGTGCTCCATCACCAGAAACCCGTTCGCCAGCATCGCGGCCACGGTTGATTTGGCGTTCTTGCGCGGCATGGGGCCGCAGCCCCTGAACATCGGATCAGGAACCTGCACCCGGAATTTCCAGTACCGTGATGGCGTTGAAGTCCACCAGCCCAGCCCCCAGATATTGATCAGTAAGGACTTTGTAGAAGCCTGGTTCGGTGATGTTGTTCGGGCGGGTGCGCACTCCGGTGGTGTGATCCACGATGTAATAGCCACGTTTGAAGTCGCCTACGGCCAGAACCGGCTCACCGGCGGCCGCATCGCCCATGTTTTCGAGGTAATATGAATCACCCCGGATAAATTAGAGTCTATACTTTAAAAGTGGAGGTCTCTATGACAACGACCAAACGTTACTCTCCGGAAGTCCGTGAACGGGCAGTTAATCTAGTGCTGGAAACTCAGCATGAGCA
>NZ_FRDB01000166.1 GCF_900143145.1 Candidatus Sodalis sp. SoCistrobi | reverse complement strand
CATAGGTATCTACACATTTATCGTGATACCTGTTATTACTTTGCAGAATGATTTCAACCTATCTGTTGGCGGGATTGACTCTCGCCTTACCCGCCGATATCAGACGCTGGTTAAACAGCATATGACGCCCGCGGCTCTTCTTGCTTCTGCGGTTAAAGACCTCGCAAGTGCTCAAAAATCAACTTTCGCAACTACCCAAGCTGTCTGGCGTTTTCTGAATAATAAGCGAATTAGCTTCAGTCAACTCAATGAGCCAATTATTTCGCTAGCACTTGAGCAAATTTCGCTTAGCCCGCATCCATACGCTCTCGTTGTTCATGATTGGTCACGTTTACAATTTCTTTACCATCATGCCAAATACGGACGCTTAAAAATGACGCACGGTGGCGATGTTGGATATGAACTTCAAAGCAGCTTGCTGGTTGATGCTGGCACGGGTTTGCCAATAGCGCCTCTATCTCAGACACTTACCGATGCAACCGGTTGTCATTCAACGTTGGCGGAAGGACTGTCCGAACGGCAGACACATATGGACGCCTTGACGACCGATATTGCCCGTGTGGAATCGCTTAATATAGGTAAAAAGCTGATTCATATAATTGATAGAGAGGGTGACTCTATTGGACATATGCGGACGTTGAGTACTCAAGGAATATGCTGGCTTATCCGAGGAAAAGAAGGACATGGTGCAGAGTGGCAAGGTAATTCATTGAAAATTGGTGAGATTGCTGCTCTTCTGCCATACAACGGATGCGGACAGGTAGACTGGAAAGGGAAAAAAGCTGATATGGAAATCAGTGAAACCTCGATAGTCATAACCCGAGCTGCGCAGCAGAAGCGTAAAGATAAAGAAACCGGCCGCCGCATAAAAATCCAACCTGGAGAGCCTCTGACGGTCAGATTGGTTGTTGTTCGGCTTACGGATGATCTCGGTAATGTGGTGGGACGCTGGACGCTGCTTACAAACGTTTGCAGCGAGATCACCTGCGAGGAAGTAGCTCGTTGGTATTACTGGCGCTGGAATATTGAATCATTTTTTAAGTTGCTGAAAGGTGCCGGACATGACGTAGAAACATGGCTTCAGCGCAGCGCGCCAGCCGTACTACGCAGGTTGTTAATAGCCAGTATGGCTGCTGTTCTGGTATGGCGGCTGCAACGCGCTGAAGGAGAAGAAAATGCGGCAGCCCGCCAGCTGATATGTCGCTTGTCAGGACGACAGCAAAAGCGAGGCCGCAGAGAGAGCGCTCCTGCTCTGCTCGCTGGCCTATCCATCTTGTTGAATACACTAAAATTATTATCGGAATATAGTCTGGAAGAACTTACTCATTTAGCGAGAGTTGCTCTTAAGCCTCCTCCCTGATGTGTAGATACCTATGGGATAAAGGTAGATACCGCGGGTGGACTGCCGATTCTGCTCGTTTTGCGCCACCAGCGCAGCGGCCTGGTTGGTCAAATTTTGCAAACGCTGGTTTAGGTGGCCGACTTCGCTGCGCAGCTGAGGCAACTGTGCTTCCTGCTGGCTGGCGCAGCCGGTAAGCAACAGCAGGGCTGAAACGGCATAACCCGCGCGATAACTGATTATCATAGCGGCAATTCCTTTTTTCAACGGTTGCTTCCAGTTTAGCCGGTAAGCGGTGGAAAGTCATGGGACATGCGGCGTTCCAGCGCCAATACCGATAACTCTGCGGCGTCGGTTCCGCTTTATGTACTGTTGCTTTGTAGTCGGCGGAGTTCGCGTTAAACTATCCTATCCCTAATCAGCCGGCCAGGAAGCGTTATGCATTGCCCGTTTTGTTCTGCAGTCGACACCAAAGTGATTGATTCCCGTCTGGTGGGGGAAGGAACTCAGGTTCGCCGCCGCCGGCAGTGCGTCATCTGTAACGAACGTTTCACCACCTTCGAGGTGGCGGAACTTGTGTTGACTCGCGTCATTAAAAGCAGTGACGTGCGTGAACCTTTCAACGAAGAAAAGCTGCGCAGCGGTTTCTTGAAAGCGTTGGAAAAGCGGCCGGTCAAGTCCGACGATGTCGAAATGGCCATCAACCACATCAAATCCCAGCTGCGCGCCACCGGTGAGCGAGAGGTGACCAGCAAAATGATCGGTAATCTCGTGATGGACGCGCTGAAAAAGCTGGATAAGGTCGCCTACATCCGTTTCGCCTCGGTTTACCGCAGTTTCGAGGATATCCGCGAGTTTGGCGAAGAGATCGCCCGGCTGCAGGATTAGGCGCTACCTGTAAGGACTGCCCTATGGATCAAGATGAGGTTTTTCTCGCGCGCGCATTCGAGCTGGCGCGGCGCGGGCGTTTCACGACGGCGCCCAACCCCAATGTCGGCTGCGTTATCGTTCGCGACGGGCGCATTGTTGGCGAAGGTTATCATCAGCGCGCCGGCTTTGCGCACGCCGAAGTGCACGCGCTGCGTATGGCGGGGGCTGCGGCGCGCGGCGCTACCGTCTACGTCACGCTTGAGCCCTGCAGCCATCACGGCCGCACGCCGCCCTGCGCCGACGCGTTGATAGACGCCGGCGTGGCGCGAGTGGTGGCCGCGATGCCCGATCCCAACCCCCAGGTAGCGGGCCGCGGTTTTTATCGGTTACAGCAGGCGGGCATTGAGGTGCGCCATGGTCTGATGCTCTCAGAGGCGGAGGCGGTGAATCCTGGCTTCCTCAAGCGCATGCGCACCGGTTTTCCCTGGGTCAGGCTCAAGCTTGCGGCATCCCTTGATGGCCGCACCGCCATGGCCTCCGGAGAGAGCCAGTGGATTACGTCTCCTGAAGCGCGGCGGGATGTGCAGTGCTGGCGCGCGGAAAGCGACGCCATCCTATCCACCGCCGCCACGGTGCTGGCGGACGATCCTGCCCTGACGGTGCGCTGGCCGTCGCTGCCGGCGGATGTCCAGGCCCTTTACCCCGAGGAGCGGTTGCGCCAGCCGGTGCGGGTTATTATCGACAGCGCCAACCGCGTGACGCCCTCTCATCAGGTGGTACAGGGTGAGGGGCTGACCTGGCTGGCGCGCCTTGCGGCAGATGATCTGGCGTGGCCCTCGTCCGTAGAGCAGCTCCTGCTGCCGGCCGGGGAGGGGGCAAACGCCAGGCATCTCGATCTGGTGGCGCTGATGATGCAATTGGGCCGCCGTCAGATCAACAGTCTGTGGGTTGAGGCGGGGGCGGGGCTTGCCGGCGCGCTGCTGGGCGCCGGGCTGGTGGATGAACTGATACTGTATCAGGCGCCAAAACTGCTCGGTGCCGCCGCCCGCCCGCTGTGTCTGCTGCCGGGGCTGGAACGGCTCAGCGCGGCGCCGGGTTTCACGCTGCTTGACCTCCGGCAGGTGGGGCCCGATATTCGCCTGCGTCTGAAACCCGACGAGCACGCTTAATTGGCCCGCGCAGCGGACAAAGTATTATGTTAGAATCCGCTCCCTCGCGAGACGATTCAGCTTTTTGCCATTTTGTAAGGATAATCATGAACGTTATTGAAGGTGTTGTTGCAGCCCCCGATGCGCGCGTCGCTATCGCTATTGCGCGCTTTAACCACTTCATCAATGACAGCCTGCTTGATGGCGCCGTCGACGCCTTGAAACGCATCGGCCAGGTCAAAGACGAAAACATTACCGTGGTCTGGGTGCCTGGGGCCTATGAATTGCCGTTAGCGGTCAGCGCGCTGGCCGACAGCAAAAGCTATGACGCCATCGTGGCGCTGGGCACGGTTATCCGTGGCGGCACCGCGCATTTTGAATTTGTCGCCGGCGAATGCAGCTCGGGCCTGTCCGCGGTCGCCACGCGCGCCTCGCTGCCGGTGGCGTTCGGGGTCCTGACCACCGAGAGTATCGAGCAGGCTATCGAACGCGCCGGGACCAAAGCCGGCAATAAGGGCGCGGAAGCCGCACTGACCGCGCTGGAAATGATCAACGTATTGCAAGCCATTAAAGCGTAAGTAAAGGGGAATTTTGTGAAACCAGCTGCTCGTCGCCGTGCGCGTGAATGTGCCGTCCAGGCGCTTTACTCATGGCAATTATCACATAACGACATCGCCGATATCGAAGTCCAATTTCTGGCGGAGCAGGACACGTCGGATGTGGATGTCGCTTATTTCCGCGAGCTGTATGCCGGCGCGGCGACGAATGCCCAGGAGCTGGACAAGCTGATGGCGCCCTACCTTTCCCGTCAGTTGGAAGAGCTTGGCCACGTTGAGCGCGCCGTGCTGCGCATTGCGTTGTTTGAGCTGAGCAAGCGCCAGGACGTACCCTACAAGGTTGCCATCAACGAAGCTATCGAGCTGGCTAAAACCTTTGGCGCTGAAGAGAGTCATAAGTTTATCAATGGTGTGCTGGACAAGGTAGCCCCTCAAATTCGTCCCAACAGAAAATAGCGGGGCGGGACCGGTACCGCCGCTCCCACCGTGACGCCGCGTCAGCACCAACACAAATTTGGACAGAATATGGCATGTGGTGAGTTTGACCTCATTGACCGCTATTTTAACCGGATGCGCAGCACGCGCCGGGATGTGGTGTTGGGCATCGGCGATGACTGTGCGCTGCTGTCGGTAGCTGACAAAAAGTGGATCGCGGTCAGTACGGATATGCTGGTGGCGGGTACGCATTTTTTGCCGGACATCAACCCCGCCGATTTAGGTTATAAATCGCTGGCGGTCAACCTGAGCGATTTGGCCGCCATGGGCGCCGATCCGGCCTGGCTGTCGCTGGCGCTGACCTTACCCTCGGTAGATGAGGGCTGGCTGGCCGCCTTCAGCGACAGTCTGTTCCAGCAGTTGGATTACTACGATATGCAGCTCATCGGCGGCGATACCACCCGTGGCCCGTTGAGCCTGACGCTGACTATCCAGGGGATAGTTCCCGCCGGCCGCGCGCTAAGCCGCAATGGTGCCCGCATCGGCGATTGGATCTATGTCACCGGCACGCTGGGGGATAGCGCCGCGGGTCTGGCGATACTGCAACAGCGTCTGCAGGTGCAGGATGCCCAGGACAAGCAATATTTACAGGCCCGTCATTTGCGTCCGCAGCCGCGCATTTTGCAGGGGCAGGCGTTGCGCAATCTCGCCAGCGCCGCCATCGATATTTCCGACGGCATCATCACGGATCTGCGTCACATTCTTACCCGTAGCGACTGCGGTGCCCGTATCAATTTGGACAGTCTTCCCTGTTCACCGGCGCTGCTGCGTCACACCACACCCGACCAGGCGCTGCGCTGGGCGCTGGGCGGCGGTGAAGATTATGAACTGTGCTTTACGGTGCCTGAAATCAACCGCGGCGCGCTGGATGTGGCCTTGAGCCATACCGGCGCGCCCTTTACCTGCATCGGCCAAATCGTGCCGCGCAGCGAAGGGATTCAATTTATGCGCCATCACCAGCCGTTAGAGTATGACTGGCACGGCTATGACCATTTCAAACGGGACGATATTGCATGACGATGGATATGTTGGCGGCCAAGCGGCGGATTAAACTCTCCAACCCCTGGCATTTGCTGGCGACAGGCTTTGGCAGCGGAATGTTTCCCTGGATGCCCGGCACCATAGGTTCGCTGGCGGCGATTCCGCTTTGGTGCCTGCTGGTGCAGCTGCCGTGGCAGCTTTATTCGCTGGCGGTCATGTTCAGCCTGTGCATGGGGGTCTATTTTTGCCATCAGACGGCGCGGGACATGGGGGTTCACGACCATGGCTGCATTGTCTGGGACGAATTTGTCGGCATGTGGATCACCCTGATGGCATTGCCGGTAAACGATTGGCGCTGGGTGCTGGCGGGCTTTTTGTTGTTCCGGGTGCTGGATATCTGGAAACCCTGGCCGATTCGCTGGTTCGATCGCAAGGTCCACGGCGGCATGGGCATCATTATTGACGATGTGGTGGCGGGGATTATCGCCGCCGGCGTGCTCTACTGGGTAGGGCATCATTGGCCACTGTGGTAGCCGGGGTAGGACAACGCCTCGGCCGCTGTTGTAGCGCAAGGTAGAATAACACCAGCCGCCGTTCTGGCGGCGGGTAGAACAATGCCGGCCGCTGTTCTGGCGGCGGGTAGAATAACACCAGCCGCCGTGCTGGCGGCGGGTAGAACAACACCGGCCGCTGTACTGGCGGCGGGTAGAACAACACCGGCCGCTGTACTGGCGGCGGGTAGAATAACACTAGCCGCCGTGCTGGCGGCGGGTAGAACAACACCGGCCGCTGTACTGGCGGCGGGTAGAATAACACTAGCCGCCGTGCTGGCGGCGGGTAGAACAACACCGGCCGCTGTACTGGCGGCGGGTAGAACAACACTGACCGCTGTTCTGGCGGCGGGTAATACACTGGCCGCTGTTCTGGCGGTGGGCAGGGCAATATTGGTCGCTGTTCTGACGGTGGGCAAGATAGTCCAGCCGCTATTATAGCGCAGGGCAGGACATCACAGCGGCCGCTGTTTTCATTCAGGATAAACGTCATTGGCCGCCGAGCAGCGCTAATTGAATAACCCCGAGTTTATTAGAGAGTAATTTTGGCAATACTACGCCGCTTCCTCTGATGCTAATTGCAAAGCGTAATAGTTCATTTCGGCTTCAGTAGGAGGGATGTAACCCAGCCGCCCGAGCAGCCTTCTGTTGTTGTACCAGTCCACCCAGTCCAGCGTGGCCAACTCCACTTCCGTCCGGTTTTTCCAGCTCCCGCGGTGGATAACCTCCGTTTTGTACAACCCGTTGATACTCTCTGCCATCGCATTATCGTAGGAGTCGCCG
>NZ_FRDB01000076.1 GCF_900143145.1 Candidatus Sodalis sp. SoCistrobi | reverse complement strand
CGGCGACTCCTACGATAATGCGATGGCAGAGAGTATCAACGGGTTGTACAAAACGGAGGTTATCCACCGCGGGAGCTGGAAAAACCGGACGGAAGTGGAGTTGGCCACGCTGGACTGGGTGGACTGGTACAACAACAGAAGGCTGCTCGGGCGGCTGGGTTACATCCCTCCTACTGAAGCCGAAATGAACTATTACGCTTTGCAATTAGCATCAGAGGAAGCGGCGTAGTATTGCCAAAATTACTCTCTAATAAACTCGGGGTTATTCACCACGGCAACGATATCCGGGTTGACGCTGTCCATTGCCGGGCAAAACTGCACCCAACAGGTGAAAGCGGGTACCGGCAGGCTGGTACTGCTGGTCGTGTGACCCGGACGTTTTAGAGCATAGCGGCCTCAACAGCCCAAACGCCGCCGCAAAGCCGTCCTCGAAGGGTTAGCGGCGGCATGGAAGGTGAATGGCCTGTCTTTGTACCCGGGTGAGGCCAGGGCGAGGGCGCACCGCACCGTGATCGCGCCTGAGCTAATGGTGCAATTGGCCGAGCAGGCGCAGGAGGAAAGCCGGCCACAGCCGGGCGGTTTGTGCAGTGCGCTGACTCCCGCCTGATAAGCGCTTACGATGTCGATGCGATTGGAGAACAAAACCACGGCGAACATGAAACCACTTTTCAGCTTCCCTGCGTCATGCACCGCCTCGTCGACGGCCTCGGGAGGCCGGCGGTGGGGAAATCCAGTGCGTGCTCACAGGCCCGGCGGTGCATTAGAGCTGACGCACCGGCTGCGGTGCGGTTGAGAGTCTTGCAGATACGTTGGGGTGGCGGGCAGGCCCGGGAGGCCTGTAAATTCTTTCGCGGTCATCTACAGCCTATTAGAAACCCTTTTCAGTTGTGAAAACCTGTGATGTGCCGGCCGACGCGCGCAGGGTCGTAGGGTTGGGAACTGGCGGCGATGCTAAACGGTGTTGGCCGATAGAGAGGTTAGGGGTGTTGAATTAAGGGGGGATTAGTGTTACAGAAGTCTAAATGTATTGCCCTCTAGTCATGTGCCGCAGGACACAGGGAAAAGCACGTCAGGCAGGCGAAAAGAACCTCAGCGTTAGTTCCCGGAAAGATAAAATGGTGTTTAAAGGAGCTCTTAATAAGCGGGGAAGCCCCTTATCCCCGATGGGGTAACTCTTTATTGGGTTCCCATTATGTTGTCATTGTTAGTTATTCCAGATTCATTTTTTGGAATAAAATCATCCTGATCATTTATCTCTCATTTCACGGGGCTGACCAGTGAGAGTGAGTCGCGTCTAACACCCTGTTAGTGCGTGTTTTTGTATTCGGAAACGCGCCGGGACAGTGCAAAAAGGCGAAAACCCCCACCTACCCGGACGCCGTGCGCCCGCCGCATGTCGCGAAGTGTCTCACAGCAAGTGATGAAGGCGCAGCGCCGGTAGGCGTAAAATGCTATGCTGATGCGTTAAAACAGATGCTAACTTTGGGTGTACACCTCACACATGCAGTTGTTTATTGCCGAAAAACCCAGCCTGGCCCGCGCGATCGCCGATGTTTTGCCTAAGCCCCATCGGCGGGGCGATGGCTATATTGCCTGCGGTCCTGATCACGTGGTGACCTGGTGTATTGGTCATCTGCTGGAGCAGGCGCAGCCTGATGTTTATGACGGTCGCTATGCCCGCTGGTCGCTGGCGGATTTGCCTATCATCCCGGAAAAATGGCGGCTGCAGCCGCGGCCCTCGGTGCAAAAACAACTGAAGGTGATTAACACGCTGCTGGCAAAGGCTGAGCAGGTTGTCCACGCCGGTGACCCGGATCGCGAAGGGCAATTGCTGGTGGATGAAGTGTTGGATTATCTGGCGCTTGACGAGGTTAAACGCCGGGGCGCCAAGCGCTGCCTGGTCAATGATCTTAATCCCCAGGCGGTAAGTAAGGCGGTGAGCCGCCTGCGGGATAATAGCGAGTTTGTGCCGCTATGCGTGTCGGCGCTGGCGCGCGCCCGTGCCGACTGGCTGTACGGTATCAATATGACCCGCGCTTACACCTTGCTAGGTCGAAACGCCGGCTATCAGGGCGTTTTATCGGTAGGAAGGGTGCAGACGCCGGTGCTGGGGCTGGTGGTCAAGCGGGATGAAGAAATTGAACATTTCGTACCTAAAACCTATTTTGAAGTCAAAGCTCATATCGTGACACCGTCACAGGCGCGTTTTACGGCCCTGTGGGTGCCGAGCGATGCCTGTGAAAGCTGGCAAGATGAAGAAGAGCGTTTACTGCATCGTCCGCTGGCGGAGCATGTCGTTGCCCGTATTAGCGGGCAGCCGGCGTACGTCACGTTGTATCAAGATAAGCGCGAGTCGGAAGCGGCGCCGCTGCCGTTTTCGCTGTCGGCGCTGCAAATAGAGGCTGCCAAACGCTTCGGCCTGAGCGCACAGCAGGTGCTCGATACCTGCCAGCGGCTGTATGAAACCCATAAGCTCATCACCTATCCCCGCTCCGATTGCCGTTATTTGCCAGAGGAGCATTTCGCCGGGCGCCAGGCGGTGCTGGCCGCCATTACCGCCCATCAGCCCGGGCTGATGACGCCGGGTCAACTGGATACCGACCAGCGCAACCGCTGCTGGAACGATAAAAAGGTAGATGCCCATCACGCCATTATTCCCACCGCCCGCGCCAGCCGCGTCACGCTTAACGACAGCGAGCAGAAAATCTATGCTCTGGTGGCGCGTCAGTATCTCATGCAGTTTTGTGCTGACGCGGTGTTTCGCCGCTGCACCATCGAGCTGGAGATCGCCGGGGGCAAATTTGTCGCCCGGGCCCGTTTCCTTGCCGAGGCCGGATGGCGCGCACTGTTGGGCGCGAAAGAGCGGGATGAGGAAGACGAAGGCACGCCGTTGCCAGTGGTCGCCGAAGGGGATGCGTTGCTTTGCGAGCGCGGGGAGGTGGTGGCGCGTGAAACACAGCCGCCGCGGCCGTTTACCGATGCCAGCCTGTTGTCGGCCATGACCGGCATTGCCCGTTTTGTACAAGATAAAGCGCTGAAGAAAATTCTGCGCGCCACCGACGGCCTCGGCACCGAAGCGACGCGCGCCGGCATTATCGAGTTATTATTCAAGCGCGGTTTTCTGTTCAAACAAGGGCGTTACATCCACGCCAGCGACACCGGCCGCGGTTTGATCCATGCGCTGCCGCCAAGCGCCGCCAGTCCAGACATGACCGCGCAGTGGGAGGCGTCGTTAACCCAGATAAGCGAGAAGCAGTGCCGCTATCAGGACTTTATGCAGCCGTTGACGCAAACGCTGCAGCAGCTTATTGGGCAGGTACGCCAGCAGCCCGCGCCTTCATCGCTGCGGGGGCTGCCGCCGGCGAGTGAAAAGCCGGCCCCCAAGCGTGCGCGGCGTAAGCGTCAACCCCCGGCGTCCCCCGCCAGCCGGCGTCCGCCGGCCGGGAGTGCGGCTTAACCTCCCATGCGGGGGCAAGACCGCGCGTTTATTAGGGTCTCTGTACGTTCCGCAACAATACCTGCCCGTCGGCCAGTCCGCGTGCGATATTCAGGGTGTCGTGGCTGGCGTTTGCTATCTGCAGGGTGCGGCTGAGCTCGTGGTGATCAGGGCACGTCGACAGGCGGATTATTCGCGCGCGCATTTTGGGCTATCAGCGCTTGGATCAGTGGGGCATCCGCCGGCGCCAGGGGCATCGCCAGTGCGCTGGCGGGCGAAAGCCACAGGCATTCACTGTGACAGTGTAACTGCGGCTCGCCGCTAAAATGCGTGACACGCCAGCCGTATAGTACAATTTCCCGCCCCCCGACCACATGGCGCTGGCTGGCGACAAATGCGCCAATATGGGCGCGGAGGGATAATTCTTCTAACAGTTCACGCCTAAGCGCCTGGGGCTGCGTTTCCCCCGGCTCGACTTTCCCGCCGGGGAGCTCCCATAACCCCGGCTGGTCGCCGCTGTCGTCGCGCCGGGCCAGCAGTAGGGCGCCATCGCGCAGAATTAACCCCGCGACGACCGTCAGCGGTTGCAAGGCAGTCACAAAGCAAAATCCGCCCACACCGGTGCATGATCGGACGGTTTGTCCATTGCGCGGATGGCGTAATCGATGCCGGTCGCCCGGACGGTCGCCGCCAGCGGCTTCGAGGCCAGCAGCAGGTCGATGCGCAGGCCACGGTTTTCATCAAAGCCGCGCGAGCGATAGTCAAACCAGGAGTAGCGACTATCGTCGGTCGGGTTGGCTTGGCGGTAAGTGTCTACCAGGCCCCATGCCAGCAGGTGCTCCAGCCATGCCCGCTCCTCCGGCAAAAATGAGCACTTACCGGTGCGAAGCCAGCGTTTACGGCTCTCTTCGCCGATTCCGATATCTAGATCGGTGGGGCTGATATTCATATCTCCCATAATCAGCAGCAGGGATTCGCCGTGGTGGCTTTGCTCCACATAGTCCTGCAAATCGCGGTAGAAAAGGGCTTTAGCCGGAAATTTAACCGGATGGTCACGGCTTTCGCCTTGGGGAAAGTAGCCGTTAACCACCGTCAACACGCCTTTCGGCGTGAGAAAATCAGCCATGATAATGCGGCGTTGCGCCTCTGCGTCGTCGGTAGTAAAACCGCGACGGACGGCCAAGGGTTTCTCGCGGCTGAGCAGCGCCACGCCGTAGTGGCCTTTCTGCCCGTGATAATAGACATGGTAACCGTGGCGCGACACCTCTTCGAGAGGGAACATATCGTCGTGAACTTTGGTTTCCTGCAGACCGATGACGTCCGGCTGCAGCGTGGTGATAATGGCTTCAAGCTGATGCGGGCGGGCACGTAGCCCGTTGATATTGAATGAAACAAACTTCATCTTCTGCGCCAGGTGAGAGTATTTCGGCCGATGTTAGCAGAAACCGCTTGCTAAGGAAACGCGCGTCAATAGTCTCACGGCCCGGGAGCATGGTCAGCGGGAAGTGTATTGGGAGGCTGGTGGGGTATAAGAGGGCTTCGGCGCGTTGCGCCTCACTTCTGCGGGCCGATGCTGCGCATCGTTGTCTCGCGCTGCTCGACGCGAACCTAGGTCGAAGGTTCTCACCTTCCCCCCAGAGCTCAGGGAAACGGGAGCGCAGCGTGTAAACGGGCGTTTTATTCAGATGGTGGTGGGGGAAGGATGATTCGGCGCGTTGCGCCTCACTCCTGCGGGCCGATGCTGCGCATCGTTGTCTCGCGCTGCTCGACGCGAACCTGGGTCGAAGGTTCTCACCTTACCCGCGAAGCTCAGGGAAACGGGAGTGCAGCGTGTAAACGGGCGTTTTATTCAGATGGTGGTGGGGGAAGGATTCGAACCTTCGAAGTCTGTGACGGCAGATTTACAGTCTGCTCCCTTTGGCCGCTCGGGAACCCCACCTGAGCGAAAACATACAATCACGCGTCAAGCGGGGCGCATCATATCAAATAAAGCGGCGCTGTAAAGCGCTAACGCGCGCGCCCCGATTCTTTTGCCGCTTTTTTCTCCAGCCGCGCACAAAATTCGCCCGACGACGGCGGGCTGGTCGCACGCGGCCGTGCGCGGACTTAAAAAATCACGGTCCGGTTGCCGTAAACGAAGACCCGCTGCGCAAGCACGCGGTACAACGCCCGGCTCAGCACATTTTTTTCGACATCCCGGCCCGCACGCATCATATCTTCGGCGGTGTAAGTATGATCGACGTGAATCACGTCCTGAATAATGATAGGGCCTTCATCCAGGTTGTCGTTGACGTAGTGCGCGGTGGCGCCGATGATTTTCACCCCGCGTTCATAGGCCTGATGATAGGGCCGCGCGCCGATAAACGCCGGCAGGAACGAATGGTGGATATTAATAATTTGATTGGGGTAATGACGAACAAACGCCGGCGTCAGCACGCGCATGTATTTCGCCAGCACCACATAGTCGGGTGCGAAGGTGTCAATCAGCGCCATCATGCGCGCATCATGCTCTTCGCGGCTGAAACCGTCGTGGCTGACCAGGTGAAAGGGAATATCAAAGCGTTCCGCCAGCGCCCGTAGCGTCTCATGGTTGCCGATCACCGCGGCAATCTCCACATCGAGGCCGCCATAGGCGCTTTTCATCAGCAAATCACCCAGACAGTGGGCTTCTTTCGTCACCAGCACCACGATGCGCCGCCGACCGGCATGATTGAGCTCCCGCATCGTCCCCGCCGGAAGGACCTCGTCCAGATCGGCCAGTAGCGCCGCATCATTGAATTGCCCCTCCAATTCGGTGCGCATAAAAAAGCGGCCGGTATGGTGGTCAACATACTCGTTGTTCTGCACGATATTAAGCTGATGCTTGAAGCAAATGCTGGTGATTTGCGCAATCAGGCCTTTCGCATCCGGGCACAGGGTGCGTAATACTTTTCTTTGTACATTTTGCGACTGCATTGACTTGCGGATCCTGTCCTGTCTATGAAGTTTTGCCATGAAACGGCCCGCGAGAAACATTGGCCGGATTATTGTCCACAACACTTTTTGTATTTAAAGCCGGACCCGCACGGGCACGGCACGTTTCTGCCGGGTACGATATGCCGGCCGTCAACATAATACCAGCGTTCATTGAGGCGGACAAAGCGGGAACGTTCATGAATAAAGCCGTTGCGCCGCTGACGCTCATTGTAGAAACGCGCCAGGAAGGTCACATAGCCCCAATTGCTATCCTGACCGGCGGCGCATTCCTGCACTTCCAGGCCGCGCCAGCGGGTAGTGTGAAAGCCGGCCGTGATGTCATCGCGCCACGCCTCGGCGCCGGCTTCCGGGTGCCAGGTGGCTATCAGATAATTGACATTGTGTAAGACATAGGCGCTGTAGCGTGAACGCATCAGCTGTTCAGGCGTCGCGGGCAGCGCGCCTTCGATAGACGGGGCGCAGCAGTCGGCATAAAGCTTACCGCTGTCGCAGGGGCAAAGTGAACGCACGGTACTCCCAGGTAACAAGTGGTGTCCAGACCCGACACGGCTAAACACGCAGACAAAAAGGTATTTTACTCCTATCGACCGCGGCCGCGACGCTTTTGCCAAAAAACAGCGGAATTAATGCCCGGTGGGCGTCGTCAGGGCAGGTTTTCCCCTTAATCGGTGGTTAACCCTTGTCAAGCCGGCGCGAAAGCTCCATCATTTTGCACTGCAAAGATGCAAATTTCCCTAAGGGCGACTACTCTCCTAGGAGGTGCATCGGGATTAAAACGTCGCTGGCAACAGCGTCATGGCCGTTAAATGGGGTAGCAATGGGGCCGTAGGGATAGCCGGGCGCCAAGTTTATTGACTATGTGAGCGGATGAAAAACCAGCAGCAGAACAAACAGCCCCTGTCATTACTTATAAGCAAAAGTGGTGTGTTTCAGCCACTGTCGGAAATAAGCGGAGGAAGGGGTTTCAATGGCCAAGCCGTTAGCAAACAAATTAGTTCTAATCATTGAGGACGAGGCGGTTTTTCGATCCGTGCTGAAGCAATTCCTTCTGACACTTGGGGCTGATGTCGTCGAAGCCGATCAAGGGCAGCATGCGTTGGACCGATTGACGTCCATTCGACCCGATCTCATCATCTGCGATCTGGAAATGCCGGAAATGAACGGTCTGACCTTTGTTGAGCGTTTTCGCGCGACCGATACCGCCACGCCGATCCTGATTGTTTCCGGCACCGATCAGATGACCGATATCGCCCGGGTTCTCAGACTCGGGGTGCAAGATGTCCTGCTCAAACCGGTAGAGGATTTCGCCCGCCTGCGTGAAACGGTTTTGGGTTGCCTTTACCCCGATATGTTTACCTCCAAAGTTGATGAAGAAGAGCAACTGTTTCAGGACTGGGACGCGTTGAGTCAGCATCCGGGCGCCGCGGCCAAACTGCTCAAACAGCTGCAGCCGCCCGTGCAGCAGCATATCGCGCACTGCCGGGTCAACTATCGCCAGCTGACCATGGCGGAACAACCGGGTCTGGTGCTGGATATCGCCGCGCTTTCCGATCACGATTTGGCCTTTTATTGTCTTGATGTTACGCGCGCGGAAGAAAAAGGCGTCTTGGCGGCGCTGTTACTGCGGGCGTTGTTCAACGGTTTATTACAAGCGCATCTGGCCAACCGCGCCCACCGACTGCCGGAATTATCCACCTTGTTAAAACAGGTGAATCAACTGTTGCGTAAAGCCAATCTGGAAGGACAATTTCCTTTATTAGTAGGCTATTATCATCGCGTCATGAATAATTTAATTTTGGTTTCAGCCGGCCTCAACGCGACGTTGAATACCAATAATCAGCAGATCCAGCTTAATAGCGGTGTGCCGTTAGGCTCGATGGGTAATGCCTACCTTAATCAGGTCAGCCAACACTGTACCGCCTGGCAGTGCCAGGTCTGGGGCGCCGGCGGCCGTCTGCGACTGATGCTCAACACCGATTGACGGGCAAACGCGCGTCGACTTTCGTTTAGAGAATAATCAAGTTAATACCTTTTAACCCTCACTATTGGGTAATTGTCCTATTTTAGACTGAACGCCCATTATTCCACGGGTTTCCCATGCCGAAACTGATATAATCGAAAAGTTAAACATATTATAGAGATAAAATTTTATCTTAACGAACGAGAGGTGGTTCATGTCTGCTATTACGACCAAAGTGAGAAAAGCAGTAATCCCGGTGGCGGGATTGGGCACACGAATGTTGCCGGCAACCAAAGCCATCCCGAAGGAAATGCTTCCCCTGGTGGATAAGCCTCTGATTCAGTATGTGGTGAATGAATGTATCGCCGCAGGCATCAATGAAATCATCCTGGTGACCCACTCTTCCAAGAACTCCATTGAAAACCATTTCGATACCAGCTTTGAGCTGGAAGCGATGCTGGAAAAACGCGTCAAGCGGCAGCTGCTGGCTGAAATTCAGGCGATTTGTCCGCCGCATGTTACCATCATGCAGGTTCGTCAGGGGCTGGCCAAAGGGCTTGGTCACGCGGTATTGTGCGCACATCCGCTGGTGGGTGATGAGCCGGTTGCGGTGATTTTGCCCGACGTGATTATCGATGAATATGAATCAAACCTGAAAACCGAAAATCTGGCGGAGATGCTAAAACGCTTTGAAGATACCGGGCGTAGCCAAATTCTGGTCGAGCCGGTGGAAGATGTCACCAGTTACGGCGTAGTCGATTGTCAGGGTGCGACCCTCAGCCCGGGCGAAAGCGTCGCAATGGTTGGCGTGGTCGAAAAACCGTCGGCGGAAGAAGCGCCGTCGAATTTGTCCGTGGTGGGCCGTTATGTCCTTTCCGCCGATATCTGGGCGCTGTTGGAAAAAACCCCGCCGGGAGCCGGCAATGAAATCCAGTTGACCGATGCCATTGCGATGCTGATGGATAAAGAAACCGTCGAGGCTTATCACCTGAAGGGGCTGAGTCATGACTGCGGCAACAAACTGGGTTACATGCAGGCGTTCGTTGAATATGGTTTGCGTCATGAAAGTCTTGGCAAAGAGTTCAAAACGTGGTTAAAAGACGCCATTACACAATAAGACGCTGAAGTTTTTGGCTATACATTGACACAGACCAGGATCTACCAACATGAAAGTAACGGTTTTTGGTATCGGCTATGTCGGCTTGGTGCAGGCTGCGGTTTTGGCCGAAGTGGGGCACGACGTGCTGTGCGTCGACGTGGATGAGCGCAAAGTCGAGAATCTGAAAAAAGGCGTGATTCCCATTTATGAACCGGGGTTGACGCCGCTGGTGCAGCAGAATTATGAATCCGGCCGGCTGAAATTTACCACGGACGCGCAGGCCGGCGTCAATCATGGGGTGATGCAGTTTATTGCGGTGGGCACGCCGCCGGACGAAGACGGCTCGGCAGACTTGAAATATGTCACCGCCGTGGCGCGCACCATTGCCCAACATATGCAAGATCACAAAGTTGTCCTGGATAAGTCCACCGTGCCGGTCGGTACCGCGGATAAAGTCCGCGCCGTGATGCAAGAAACGCTGCAAAGCCGTAACAGCACGCTGACCTTCGATGTGGTGTCCAATCCTGAGTTTCTAAAGGAAGGGGCGGCGGTGGCAGACTGCATGCGCCCTGAGCGTATTGTGGTCGGCACCGACAACGAGGATGTGGTGGACTTGCTTCATGAGCTGTATGAACCGTTCAACCGCAATCACGACCGGATGATCCTCATGGATATCCGCAGCGCCGAGCTGACGAAATATGCCGCCAACTGTATGCTGGCGACCAAAATCAGCTTCATGAATGAAATGTCCAATCTGGCGGAACTGCTGGGGGCGGATGTAGAGAAAGTGCGCCAGGGGATTGGTTCCGACTCGCGCATTGGCTACAGCTTTATTTATCCGGGCTGCGGCTATGGCGGCTCCTGCTTCCCGAAAGATGTCCAGGCGCTCATCCGCACCGCCGAGCAGATCGGTTATCAGCCTAAGCTGCTGCAGGCGGTTGAAGCTGTCAACTACCAGCAAAAAGACAAATTGCCCGTCTTCATCCGCCGCCATTTCGGCGATGACCTGCGCGGTAAAACCTTTGCACTGTGGGGCCTGTCGTTCAAGCCCAACACCGACGACATGCGCGAAGCCTCAAGCCGGGTGTTGATGGAAACGCTATGGGAGGCGGGGGCGACCATTCAGGCTTTCGATCCTGAAGCGATGAATGAAACCCAACGCATCTATGGCCACCGTGACGATCTGCAACTGATGGGCACCAAAGAAGCCGCCTTGCACGGCGCCGATGCTCTGGTTATCTGCACCGAATGGCAGAACTTCCGCGCGCCGGATTTCGATGTCATCAAATCGGCGCTGAAACAGCCCGTTATCTTTGATGGCCGTAATTTGTACGATCCGGAACGCCTCGCCAATCGCGGCTTTGTCTATTATGGTATCGGCCGCGGCGCGTCGCTTGCTTCTCATTAATAAGAGACCACGATGAAATTTCTGGTCACCGGCGCCGCCGGTTTTATCGGCTATCATGTCAGCGGGCGTCTGCTCGCTGACGGTCATCAGGTGGTCGGCATCGACAACTTGAGCGATTACTATGATGTGTCGCTGAAACAAGCCCGTCTTGACGACTTACAGGGTTACGACGCTTTTCGCTTTCACAAGCTGGATTTGGCGGACCGGCAAGGCATTGCCAGCTTATTTGCCCATCAAGGGTTCGAGCGGGTGATCCACCTTGGCGCACAGGCCGGGGTACGTTATTCGCTGGAAAACCCGCTGGCCTATGGCGACGCTAACCTTATCGGTCATCTCAATATTCTTGAGGGATGCCGGCACAATCAGGTGCAGCACCTGCTGTATGCCTCCTCCAGTTCGGTTTATGGTCTCAACCGCAAGTTGCCTTTCTCGACGGATGATACCGTCGATCATCCGGTGTCGCTGTATGCGGCCACCAAAAAAGCCAACGAGCTGATGGCGCATACCTATGCGCACCTTTATCAGTTGCCTACCACCGGCCTGCGCTTTTTCACCGTTTATGGCCCCTGGGGGCGCCCGGATATGGCGTTGTTCAAGTTTACCCGGGCGATGCTCAACGGTGAGCGTATCGATGTCTATAACGGCGGCGAGATGCTACGCGATTTCACCTATATCGACGATATCGTGGAAGCTATCGTGCGCCTGCAGGCCGTCATTCCAGCGCCGGATGCCGGCTGGACGGTAGAAACCGGTTCGCCGGCGGCGAGTTCCGCGCCTTACCGCGTCTATAATATCGGTAACAGTCAGCCGGTGAAGCTGATGGACTATATCGAGGCGCTGGAAGACGCGCTCGGCATTCAGGCAGAAAAAAATCTGCTGCCAATGCAGCCCGGTGATGTGCTGGAAACTAGCGCGGATACCCAGGCGCTGTATCGCGCCATTGGCTTTAAACCGCAGACGCCGGTGGCGGAAGGGGTGAAACATTTCGTAAAATGGTACCGGGATTATTACCAGCGTTAATGTATGGCCCTATCAGCAGAGATGACAGCGGCCCGTTGGCCGCTTTTTTTTCTTCAGGGGATAAAACGACCCGCGCGGGCTATTGCGGCGCTGTCAAGGGTATATCACGCGCGGCGTGCCGGCAGGGCGCCGACAAGACGAAGCGAGCAGGGAAAGGCCAACAGGGTGAATCACCCCGGATAAATTAGAGTCTATACTTTAAAAGTGGAGGTCTCTATGACAACGACCAAACGTTACTCTCCGGAAGTCCGTGAACGGGCAGTTAATCTAGTGCTGGAAACTCAGCATGAGCA
>NZ_FRDB01000262.1 GCF_900143145.1 Candidatus Sodalis sp. SoCistrobi | reverse complement strand
CAAAAGCCGCGATAGCGGCATGTTTTGAGTCAGCGGCGCGAACCTACCGTATTGATCCGCTGTTGTTGATAGCGATAGCGGAGGTCGAAAGCGGTATGAATCCCCGCGCCGTTGGCCTTAACCGGCGTCAGGGTAAGGTCGTCAGTGAAGACGTGGGGCTGATGCAAATCAATTCGTCGTGGTTTCCGTTTCTTAAGAATAAATGGGGGATAACACGAGAAAAGCTGTTAAATGACCCCTGCCAAAACATTTATGTTGGTGCGTATATTCTGGCTAAAAACATCTCTGCCAATGGCGTTAACTGGGAATCGGTCGGTGCTTATAATGCAGGATTTAAAAATGACAATGCGCCATTTAGAATGCGGTATGCCAAAAGAGTCTATGCACGGTATCTGTCTTTTTTGGATAAAGAGCGCGGAGATTTATTTTCTCGACTGTCCAAGTCGGGAATATAGTTCGTGACATCGGTTTTATTTTTCTATCAGGAGGTGATTAAGTAAAAAATAGGTTGTTGTGTTTTTTTGTTATATTTTACATTCTTTTTTAATTTTTAATTAAAGGAATAATCAAAATGAATGCAGTAGAACTCAAGTTTTTTTCATCAACCGCTAATGAATTTCTTGATTGTTGCGTAATTTCTACGTAAAGACCGTGTGCAGTTCTGTTGCATAAAAATAAACAATATCAAGTGAGGATGTATTAATGCACAATAGAATGATATGGATCCAAGGCGATATTACCCATCTTCGTGTTGACGCTATTGTAAATGCGGCCAGATCTTCATTGAAACCAGGAGGCGGTGTTTGTGGTGCTATTCACCGTGCCGCAGGCCCTCACCTGAAAAAGCTTTGCAGCCAGAGACGACAGTTGCATGGCTCCTGTGACACGGGAAAAGCTGTTATCACTGATGCGGGGAGCTTATCCGTGCGGAAAGTCATCCACGCTGTCGGGCCTGTGTGGTACTGGGGGTGGCGATCCCATGTGAAACAGACGCAATTCGAGCGTCTATCGAAACAGTCTTGTTCTGGCTGCCGAGCACGGTTTGGAGACAATTGCGTTTCCGGCGATCAGTACTGGTCACTACCGTTTTCCTCGACAGCTCGCGGCCCGTATTGCTATTACTACCGTTAGCAAATTTTTGCACGATTATGATCTTCCCCGTCAGGTAACCTTTGTGTGTTTTGATAAAAAGAATGCAGAAATTTATAAGTGTTTGTTTAATTAAGTCATTACTTCAAAAAGTAAGTTATTGAGTTAAGTATTTCAAAGAATATGAAGTTTTTCAGGGATGCTCTCGTCGGCAACGGTGAAACAGTTTTCCAGGCTGTCTGTTTTTGACCGTGTAGATTCGGCATTTTTGCCAACCGTTTTAACGACACGGTGCCGTTGAAAAGCTCTGGTGACCCCGCTCAGGGTAACAGCGCAGTTGATTAATTCGGCTATCGATAACCCATTTACCGTCACGCAAAGCAAGCTTAAAAATTGACCTTTCCGCCTGAACAGCATCATCGAGCAGATCGGATTGCTCGATAGTCACCGTCACAGTGGTTGGATTTTCGCCGCCAGACACCACTTGCTGGATCAGCATATTGGACACTTCCTGCTGAAAATCCTTTCCCATCTCACTAAGTGCAATCCGGTAATGCGGTAATGGCGCAGGAGAGAACGCTTTGGGCGAGTCATCACATGCCATCATGGAAAACGGCAGCAGAAGAAAAAGTGCTTTATTAAACAGGGAGATAGTTAAAAAACGCATAAAATACATAAATCCAATAAACAAGAGAAGAACATAATTGAACATACCAAAACAGGGCGAAGATTATGAAAAAAATACGCTTATGGCAATCGGGTTATTACTCGCTGTTAATCACGCCGCTTTCGCTGATGAAAAAGTTGACTCAGACGATACAGGCTCGGACGTATCCTGGGTTAATCATATAACGACGATGGCGTCAATAATTTTCAATTATTCTATGCAAAAAAATACTGTTAATAAATGGTGAAATTATGTACATTTCAAAAATAGATGGTGAAGCATGGTGGTGCTGTCCTCATTGTAAGAATAGGATTATTACACATAAAAAAACGGGTGATGTGGTAATTAATAAGCATGTGTTTTTTGACAGTGAAGTGATTAAAGCCCCTATTGGGGATAGACCTGGAATAACGTATCTTAATTCTCTATGGGTTGGGCAATGCTTGTCATGCTCTGGTAGGTATACTGCTATAGAAATAAATATTTTGTCAGCGCCAGATGATGAAGACTCTTTTGAATATGTGTTACTCAATAAGCCAATGGGAGAGCCGACTAATTATGTGTGTAATGACGATGGTGTAACGGATAACGGGGAATATAAAGATTGCTGTAAATGCAGCTTGAATTTATATGATACTCCTCTCGGGAAATTGTGTCATTTTCTTCTTTGTGTAGAGCCGATTTATACGGATAAAGGCAGCGCACTTGTCGATTTTGTTGGTGTGTTAGATTGCGTTAATGATGACCGCTATAACAAGGCGAAAAACACCGTTACTCAACGATTTGATAGGTTTCAGGACATTTGCATTAACGTAAATCACCATCTTGAACAGGACGAGCTATCTAGACGTTCGGTGATGAGTAAATCTGACAAACAACGTTTCCGTATGCGAATCGGCGGGGAAGTTATTCTATGGGACTATTTAAAAACAGATAAGGGAATAGTAAATATTGGAGCAGAGGTTACAGTAAAAAATCCTGATTTGTACGACCGCATCAGTCATTATGCGCTTCTGCATGGAGAGGATTTGCAAGGTATGTTCAAAAATGACAAGTATCTGTACATGTCCTGCTTTATTCGTGATGTAGCTGCTTTCAGGAATGAATTTGAGTCAGAAGAAGTCCTGAAGCCGCTCTTTAGTCACGGTAAAGGAGATGCTTCTGAATTTGTGATTAGCTTTCCAGAAAAGCGAAATTTTGATGACAAGGAATAAATAAAAAATCATTTTATTAGCATTATTCAAGCGCATGTTTTGACTATTGATAATGAAAGGTGGGAGTGCTTTGTCGCTCAGGCTAAAAATGGTCAAATAGTGAATCACCCCGGATAAATTAGAGTCTATACTTTAAAAGTGGAGGTCTCTATGACAACGACCAAACGTTACTCTCCGGAAGTCCGTGAACGGGCAGTTAATCTAGTGCTGGAAACTCAGCATGAGCATGCTTCGCAGTGGAAAGCGATCCAGTCCATTGCACCAAAAATTGGCTGCATACCCGAGACGCTGCGTCTGTGGATCAAGCAACATGAACAGCGGCTGGCGGTGAAAAACAGTCTCAACGCGGATGAACGTCAGCGGCTTAAGGAGCTGGAGCGCGAGAACCGTGAGCTTTGAATAACCCCGAGTTTATTAGAGAGTAATTTTGGCAATACTACGCCGCTTCCTCTGATGCTAATTGCAAAGCGTAATAGTTCATTTCGGCTTCAGTAGGAGGGATGTAACCCAGCCGCCCGAGCAGCCTTCTGTTGTTGTACCAGTCCACCCAGTCCAGCGTGGCCAACTCCACTTCCGTCCGGTTTTTCCAGCTCCCGCGGTGGATAACCTCCGTTTTGTACAACCCGTTGATACTCTCTGCCATCGCATTATCGTAGGAGTCGCCG
>NZ_FRDB01000139.1 GCF_900143145.1 Candidatus Sodalis sp. SoCistrobi | reverse complement strand
CATAGGTATCTACACATTTATCGTGATACCTGTTATTACTTTGCAGAATGATTTCAACCTATCTGTTGGCGGGATTGACTCTCGCCTTACCCGCCGATATCAGACGCTGGTTAAACAGCATATGACGCCCGCGGCTCTTCTTGCTTCTGCGGTTAAAGACCTCGCAAGTGCTCAAAAATCAACTTTCGCAACTACCCAAGCTGTCTGGCGTTTTCTGAATAATAAGCGAATTAGCTTCAGTCAACTCAATGAGCCAATTATTTCGCTAGCACTTGAGCAAATTTCGCTTAGCCCGCATCCATACGCTCTCGTTGTTCATGATTGGTCACGTTTACAATTTCTTTACCATCATGCCAAATACGGACGCTTAAAAATGACGCACGGTGGCGATGTTGGATATGAACTTCAAAGCAGCTTGCTGGTTGATGCTGGCACGGGTTTGCCAATAGCGCCTCTATCTCAGACACTTACCGATGCAACCGGTTGTCATTCAACGTTGGCGGAAGGACTGTCCGAACGGCAGACACATATGGACGCCTTGACGACCGATATTGCCCGTGTGGAATCGCTTAATATAGGTAAAAAGCTGATTCATATAATTGATAGAGAGGGTGACTCTATTGGACATATGCGGACGTTGAGTACTCAAGGAATATGCTGGCTTATCCGAGGAAAAGAAGGACATGGTGCAGAGTGGCAAGGTAATTCATTGAAAATTGGTGAGATTGCTGCTCTTCTGCCATACAACGGATGCGGACAGGTAGACTGGAAAGGGAAAAAAGCTGATATGGAAATCAGTGAAACCTCGATAGTCATAACCCGAGCTGCGCAGCAGAAGCGTAAAGATAAAGAAACCGGCCGCCGCATAAAAATCCAACCTGGAGAGCCTCTGACGGTCAGATTGGTTGTTGTTCGGCTTACGGATGATCTCGGTAATGTGGTGGGACGCTGGACGCTGCTTACAAACGTTTGCAGCGAGATCACCTGCGAGGAAGTAGCTCGTTGGTATTACTGGCGCTGGAATATTGAATCATTTTTTAAGTTGCTGAAAGGTGCCGGACATGACGTAGAAACATGGCTTCAGCGCAGCGCGCCAGCCGTACTACGCAGGTTGTTAATAGCCAGTATGGCTGCTGTTCTGGTATGGCGGCTGCAACGCGCTGAAGGAGAAGAAAATGCGGCAGCCCGCCAGCTGATATGTCGCTTGTCAGGACGACAGCAAAAGCGAGGCCGCAGAGAGAGCGCTCCTGCTCTGCTCGCTGGCCTATCCATCTTGTTGAATACACTAAAATTATTATCGGAATATAGTCTGGAAGAACTTACTCATTTAGCGAGAGTTGCTCTTAAGCCTCCTCCCTGATGTGTAGATACCTATGCATCAAAGTACAGGCGGCAAACAATAACAGCGTATTGTGCCGATTGCGGCGCGGCGCTTCCAGCACCGACCGGGCCTGAGCCCCGGTTTTAGGCCTGGAGGGCAACATCAGCCAGACTAAAGCACCGCAAAGCAAGAACGTCACGGCGGCCATCAAATACATCATCTTGAAGCCGAATCCCAGCGCCAGCGCGAACGCCAACGGGGGACCGATAACCCATGCCAGCGAAACCTGCGCCCGCAGCACCGAACTGAACATCACCGCTTCACGGCCGGTATGATCGGCATGTTAGCGCGCCAGGACGAACAGTTGCGGGTTGGCGGTGGAGCCAAAACTGGTGAGCAGTACACCCAGACCGAGTAACAGATAATAGTTGCGATCGTAGGCGAACAGCACGCAGCCCAACGCGCCCAGCAGACAGCATTTGAAAATCAGAAGCTTGCGATCGCCCTGTTGGTCGGAGCGGGTGGCCAGGAACTGGCTAACGAAAATACCGATAATGGCGCTGCCGGTATAAAACAGACCCACCATAAACGGCCGGGCCTGGACTTCCTGGGATAAAAACAGGCTGAGCGTGGGCAACTGGAGCGCACCGGCGATACCGGTCAGAAAAGCAATCGCCAGAAAGGCCGTAGCGGTCATATCCGGCAGGCGCCGCACCAGAGCGGCAGGGCTAAGCATCATGAAAATCGTTCGGGGTAAAGGACAGGGACGGGCGCATCATACGCCGATGGTGGCAAAACAAAATAGCGTGACGGAAAAAAAGACCTGCCGGGCAAACCCCCCGTTAGCAACCCCCATAAAAGGAAGACACCGCGCGGGAAAAAATCTCCGACGACGCCCCCGGCCGGGCTTCAGCGCTGCTTCAGCACGCGTGATTCAGGCTGGGCCGCCGGCGGGAAAATGTGCGGGGCATCAAAGATTCATCACGAAATATACGCCATCCCTTGCATTCAGAGCGAACTGGTTTCACACTTCCTTGAAACGTTTCAGTGTGGCTTTTTGAGCAACAATTCAGAAGTCACGCGTTTTTTAACGCCATTAGATGAAACGATTCAACTTCAGCATTCAGCAGGTGAGGAGAATTATGTTCGAGCTGTCATTACATGACATCCATCCCGGCGCTCAGGCCGAGAATAAAGCGCAAGCCATTCGTCAGGTGGCGGATGCGCTGACGCAGGCGGGCTGCGTCAGCGACGGTTATCTGGCGGGGATGATGGAGCGGGAAACCCAAACCTCGACCTTTTTGGGCAACGGTATCGCCATTCCGCACGGCACCACCACGACTCGCCATCTGGTGCAAAATACCGGGGTGCAGGTTTTTCAATACCCGCAGGGCATCGACTGGGGCGAGGGCCAAACGGCCTATGTCGTCATTGGTATCGCCGCGCGATCCGACGAGCATCTTGCCCTGCTGCGGCAGTTGACCCATGTGCTGAGCGATGAAGCTCTGGCGGCGCGCCTGGCGCAAACCGACTCGGCCGAGGAACTGCGCAGCGTACTGATGGGCGAGCAACAGCCGGCGGCGTTTCTGTTTGACAGCTCAACGTTAATATTGGACATTGCGGCCGGCGATCTGATGACGCTGAAAGCGCTAAATGCCGGTTTGCTAATGCGTCTTGGCGCCGTGGACACCGATTTCGTGAGCGACGTTATCGCCAGCGCGCCGCTTCATCTGGGGCAGGGCGTGTGGCTTGATGACAGCATGCAGGGCAACATGATAAGCGCCGTCGCCCTCAGTCGCCCGGCTACGCCCTTCGACCAGGATGGCGTGCCGGTCACGTTGCTGATGACGGTGGCGATGGCGGACAGTCAGCCGCTGCCGGTGCTGGACTACCTTGCCGCGCTTTTGCGCCAGGGGCGCGCCGACCGGCTCGCTGACGCCGATGGCCCGACGCTGCTGGCGCTACTGACCAGCGAAGTGGCGGAGAAGGCGAATCAACTCACCGCCGAATTTGTGGTGCGCAACGAGCACGGGTTGCATGCCCGTCCCGGCACGGCGCTGGTTAGCGTTATCAAACAGTTCGACAGTGCTATCACCGTCACCAACCTGGACGGTAGCGGTAAACCCGCCAACGGACGCAGCCTGATGAAAGTGGTGGCGCTCGGCGTCAAAAAAGGTCACAAATTACGTTTTACCGCTGAAGGCAATGATGCCGAACAGGCGCTGCAGGCAATTGGCGAGGCCATTGCCTCAGGTCTCGGGGAGGGAGAGGCATGAGCAGACGCGTAGCAACGATTACGCTAAATCCGGCTTACGATTTGGTGGGTTTTTGCCCGGAAATCGAGCGCGGCGAAGTCAATTTGGTGCAAACCACCGGGCTGCACGCCGCGGGCAAAGGCATTAACGTTGCCAAGGTGCTAAAAGATCTGGGCATCGACGTCACCGTTGGCGGGTTTTTAGGGAAAGAAAATCAGGACGGCTTTCAACTGCTGTTTAGCGATCTGGGCATTGCCAATCGTTTCCAGGTGGTGCAAGGCCGTACGCGTATCAATGTTAAGTTGACCGAAAAAGACGGCGACGTCACGGATTTTAACTTTTCCGGTTTTACGGTAACGCCGCAGGACTGGGACCGTTTCGTCAATGACTCGCTCACCTGGCTTGGCCAGTTTGATATGGTGGCGGTCAGCGGCAGCCTGCCGGCTGGCGTGGCGCCGGTGGCTTTCACCGAATGGATGGTGAAGCTGCGCAGTCATTGCCCCTGCATTATTTTCGACAGCAGCCGCGAAGCGCTGGTGGCCGGGCTAAAAGCCTCGCCCTGGCTGGTAAAACCCAACCGTCGTGAATTGGAAATTTGGGCCGGCCGGCCGTTGCCGGCGCTCGCCGACGTCGTCGAGGCCGCCCATGCCCTGCGCGAACAGGGGATCGCCCATGTCGTTATCTCGCTCGGCGCCGAAGGCGCGTTGTGGGTCAACGCCTCCGGCGCCTGGCTTGCCAAACCGCCGGCCTGCGAAGTGGTGAGCACCGTCGGCGCGGGCGATTCGATGGTGGGGGGGCTGATTTATGGCCTCTTGATGCGCGAATCAAGCGAACATACGCTCCGGCTGGCAACGGCCGTGGCGGCGCTGGCGGTCAGCCAAAGCAATGTGGGCGTGACCGATCGCCCACAATTGGCGGCCATGATGGCCCGGGTCGACCTGAAACCTTTTAATTAAGCGGGAGTGAGTATGAAAACACGTCTGATTTTGGACGGTGCATTAGGCCAGGCCCGCAGCCATCTGCTGCGCACGCTGTTGACTGATGCGGCAAACAAAAACGATCTGCAACTGGTCAATGACAATGCGGATGCGGAACTCTGGGTGTTGGTGGGACAAGGGGCCGGCGATGCCTCGCTCAACGGTAAAACCGCTTTCCAGGGAACGGCGGAAGACGCCGCCGTCGATCCAGACGCCTTTTTGCAGCGCGCCCGCGCGCAGGCCGCACCGTATCAGGCCGCCGCTGCCGCACCGTCTGCCGCCGGCGCGGTGACGGCGTCCGGCCCGAAACGGGTGGTCGCGGTGACGGCGTGTCCCACCGGCGTTGCCCACACCTTTATGGCGGCCGAGGCCATCGAGGCCGAAGCGAAAAAACGCGGCTGGTGGGTCAAGGTGGAAACCCGGGGATCGGTAGGCGCCGGTAACGCTATCACTCCCGAGGAGGTGCGTGAGGCGGACCTGGTGATTGTGGCGGCGGATATAGAAGTGGATCTCGGCAAATTCGCCGGTAAACCCATGTACCGGACCAGTACCGGGCTGGCGCTGAAAAAAACCGCGCAGACGCTCGATAACGCCGTAGCGGAAGCCAACGTCTTCCAGCCGGCGGGACAGGGCGCGGTGGCCGAGGGGAAAAAAACCTCGCCGGGTGCTTATCGCCATCTGCTGACCGGCGTCTCCTACATGCTGCCGATGGTGGTGGCGGGGGGGCTTTGTATCGCGCTGTCCTTCATTTTCGGCATCCATGCCGCCGAACAGCCGGGCACGCTGGCCGCGGCGTTGATGGAAATCGGCAGCAAATCCGCTCTGGCGCTCATGGTGCCGGTCTTGGCGGGCTTCATCGCCTTCTCGATAGCCGATCGTCCGGGCCTGACGCCGGGGCTGGTGGGCGGGATGCTGGCGGTTAGCACCGGCGCGGGCTTTATCGGCGGTATTATCGCCGGGTTCCTGGCGGGCTATGTGGCGAAGCTCATCAGCAATAAACTGCCCCTGCCGCAAAGCATGGCGGCGCTGAAACCGATTCTGATCATTCCGCTTATCGCCACCTTGATAACCGGTTTGGTGATGATCTATGTGGTGGGGACGCCGGTGGCCAAAATTCTGACCGCCCTAACGCATTGGCTGCAGGTGATGGGCACTGCTAACGCTGTACTCTTGGGGGCTATCCTCGGCGCGATGATGTGCAGCGATATGGGCGGCCCCATCAATAAAGCCGCCTACGCTTTCGGCGTCGCGCTGCTCAGCACGCAGACCTATGGCCCGATGGCGGCGATTATGGCCGCAGGGATGGTGCCGCCGTTGGGCATCGCGGTGGCCACGCTTATCGGACGCCGCAAGTTCGATGACACCCAGCGTGAAGCCGGTAAAGCCGCGTTTGTGCTCGGATTGTGCTTTATTTCGGAAGGGGCGATTCCGTTCGCCGCCCGCGATCCGATGCGCGTGATCCCGCTTAGCATGCTGGCGGGCGCGCTCACCGGCGCCCTGTCGATGCTGTTTGGCGCGACGCTGATGGCGCCGCACGGCGGTCTGTTTGTGCTGCTTATCCCGGGCGCCATCTCGCCGGTGTTCGGCTATGTCATCGCTATTGCCGCCGGCACCTTATTCCTGGGCGTGCTGTACAGTTTGCTGAAACGCCCTGACGAAGAGAGAGTTAAAGCGCTGGCCTAAGGCGTTCGGCCCCGCATTGCCGGCGGGAAACCCAATGCGCCTAATCCGGCTCGTCACGGCCTGCAGACCCTGCTCTGCGGGCCGTTTTTCTTCCCGGCGATGTTGTTTGGCGCTCAGCTTGCCGGCGGCCAGCGCCTGCAGCCAGGCGATCTCCTGCGGCCAAATGTCGGGATTGATCGTTTCCAGAATCATCGGAATGCCGTCGAAGCGTTTATCGGCCATGATCCAGGCAAAGGCGGTTTTACCTATCTTGCCTTCGGCGAGACTGTGGTGGCGATCGACCCGGCTACCGCAGTCGGTTTTGGCGTCGTTAAGATGCATCCCGCGCAAATAGGAAAACCCGACGATATCGGCGAACTGCTGGAAGGTGTCGGCGCAGGCTGATGCGGTGCGCAAATCATAACCGGCGGCAAAGGCGTGGCAGGTATCAATGCAGACGCCGACACGGTTTTTATCCTCCACCCGATCGATAATGGCCGCAAGCTGTTCAAAGCGAAAGCCGAGGTTACTGCCCTGGCCGGCGGTATTTTCGATGACGGCGGTGACGCCCCGGGTTTTTTCCAGCGCCAAATTGATGGAATCGGCGATACGTGTCAGGCAGTGGTCCTCCTCAATCTGCTGTAAATGGCTGCCGGGATGAAAATTAAGCAGGCTCAGACCGAGTTGCTCACAGCGCTGCATTTCATCAAGAAATGCAGCGCGCGATTTTTCGATGCCCTCGTGGGTGGGGTGGCCAAGATTGATAAGATAGCTGTCATGGGGAAGGATCTGGCGGGAAGAATAACCGTAGCGCTCACAGGCGGCGCGGAAATTATCGATGGTTTCGGTGGTCAGCGCTGCGGCTTTCCACTGCCGCTGGTTCTTGGTAAACAGCGCGAATGCAGTTGCCTTGAGACTGTGCGCGCGCGCCACCGCCTGGTCCACGCCTCCCGCTGCGCTGACGTGCGCGCCGATAAACTTGTTTTCGCTCATCCTAGCTGGGCTCCCGGTTAAAGTGAAGAGGAGAAAAGAAATGATTATAGTTGGTTATCTCGTTGAAATGTTAGATTACTGAAGCTATGGCCATTACCCTGCGCCAGCTGGAAGTCTTTGCCGAAGTACTGAAAAGCGGTTCGACCACCCAAGCCTCCCAGATATTATCGTTGTCGCAGTCGGCGGTCAGTGCGGCGCTGACCGATCTGGAACAACAGTTAAAGGTAAAATTGTTTGACCGTGTGGGCAAACGGCTGGTGCTAAATGAGCATGGACGGTTGCTTTATCCTCGTGCCGTCGCGTTGCTTGAACAGGCGGGAGAGATAGGCACGCTGTTTTCGCAAGGAAATGGCGCCTTGCGGCTGTTCGCCAGTAGTACCATCGGCAATTATATTTTGCCGGCGCTAATTGCCGGCTACCGGCGCGCGGTACCTGATACCCCGCTGTCGCTGCAGGTGGGCAACAGTCAGGAGGTCATCAACGCCGTGGCGGATTTCCGCGTCGATTTGGGGCTGATTGAAGGGCCGAGTCACCACCCGGATCTGGTAACCCGCGCCTGGCTCAATGACGAATTGGTGATTTTTGCTGCACCCGACCACCCGCTGGCGGGGCGCAAGCTCGAGCTGCCCGCCCTGGCGGACGCGCCCTGGATACTGCGAGAACGTGGCTCGGGTACCCGCGATATCGTTGACCACCTGCTGCTCTCGCGCTTGCCGCACTTGTATGTAATAAACATGTGGTGGTTAGCTACTACCGCATGGAGCGGAGTGAGCCAGATTGCCGCCATAAGGCCATGACCTTCGACGAAAGCTATAGCCCTCCGCTTCACCTTTCACGCCAGCATT
>NZ_FRDB01000088.1 GCF_900143145.1 Candidatus Sodalis sp. SoCistrobi | reverse complement strand
TGCTCATGCTGAGTTTCCAGCACTAGATTAACTGCCCGTTCACGGACTTCCGGAGAGTAACGTTTGGTCGTTGTCATAGAGACCTCCACTTTTAAAGTATAGACTCTAATTTATCCGGGGTGATTCATTTAGCGAGAGTTGCTCTTAAGCCTCCTCCCTGATGTGTAGATACCTATGCCTTTACGGGCAAACCAGAGCAGGTAAGGTTCGGGCAGATCAATTAGCATCCGCCCCTGATATTTGCCAAACGGCATCGCGGTATTGGCAATGGCCACCAGATCCTCTTTTTCCATTTTTGCCCCCTTAGGTGCCGGGTGAGTCCCCCAAAAGACGCATCATCTCCGCCTCATCCATCACCGGGATATTCAACTGCTGTGCCTTGGACAATTTGGATCCCGCCGCTTCCCCGGCGATAAGCAAGTCGGTTTTGGCGGAAACGCTGCCGCTGACCCGCGCGCCGAGCGCGACCAGCCGATCTTTAGCTTCATCCCGCGACAGCGTGCTGAGCGACCCGGTCAGGACAATGGTTTTGCCGGCGAAGGTATTATCGCTCGCCGCCACGGGCGCTGCCACAGGCTCAGGCCAACCAATACCGATGGCCGGGCTCAACAAATCCTGGATCACCTCGATATTATGCGTTTCCTCAAAAAAGTGGCGCACGTGGGTCGCGACAATGTTGCCAATATCCTGCACGCCCGTCAGCGAATCGATATCGGCGGCAATCAGCGCGTCGAGCGTGCCGTAGGCGGCAGCCAAATTGGCGGCCGTGGCCTCGCCCACCTCGCGGATCCCAAGCGCGTACAAAAAGCGCGCGAAGGTAGTCTGCCGGGCTTTTTCCAGCGCTTCCAGCAAATTTTGCGCCGATTTCGGCCCCATCCGATCCAACCGTGACAGACTTTCTTTATTCAGCCGAAACAGGTCGGCCGGGGTTTTCACCAGCTCCCGCTCCACCAGCTGATCGATGATCTTATCGCCCATACCGTCGATGTCCATCGCCCGGCGGGAAACGAAATGCTTCAGCGCTTCCTTACGCTGTGCGGCGCAGACTAAGCCTGCGGTGCAACGCAACACCGCCTCGCCTTCCACCCGCTCGACGTCCGAGCCGCAAACCGGGCATTGCGTCGGAAACGCTACCGGCCGCGCCTCTGCCGGCCGCTCGGACGTGACGACGCCGACAATCTGCGGGATGACATCGCCGGCGCGACGCACAATGACCGTATCCCCAATCATCAACCCCAGCCGCTCCACCTCGTCGGCGTTATGCAGGGTGGCGTTACTGACCATGGCGCCGGAAACCAGTACCGGCTCCAGGCGCGCGACCGGCGTGATTGCGCCGGTTCGTCCCACCTGAAACTCCACGTCGCGTACCCGGGTCAGTTGCTCCTGGGCCGGAAATTTATACGCGATAGCCCAGCGTGGCGCGCGGGCGACAAAGCCCAGACGCTGCTGCAGCGCCAGCGAGTCGACTTTAATCACCACACCGTCGATATCGAACCCGAGCGATGACCGCGCCTCGTGCACCTGCCGATAGAAATCCAGCACCGCCGCACTACCGGTGCAACGGCGGACGCGGTCGCTGACCGGTACCCCCCAGGCTTTGAACTGCTGTAACCGCTCCCAATGACTCTCGGGCAACTCACCGTCCTCCAGCAGGCCGACGCCATAGCAATAAAACGTCAGCGGCCGCTTGGCGGTAATCGCGGGATCCAACTGGCGTAAGGAGCCGGCGGCGGCGTTGCGCGGATTGGCGAAGACTTTGCCCCCCTCCCGTTTGGCGGTCTCATTCAGCCGCAGAAAGCCCGCTTCCGACATGAAGACTTCGCCACGGATCTCCAGCAGGCGCGGCAGGTTGTCATTTTCTTGCAAGCGCAATGGAATGGTGCGGATGGTCCGCACGTTGGCGGTGATATCCTCACCGGTGGCGCCGTCGCCGCGGGTGGCGGCCCGCACCAGCTCGCCGTTCTCATACAGCAGGCTGACCGCCAGACCGTCCAGCTTAAGCTCGCAACAATAGGTCATGTCGTCGTCGCGCTTGAGCCTATCGCGCACCCGCTTGTCGAACGCCAGAAAACCCGGCTCTTCAAAAACATTATCCAGCGACAGCATCGGCACCTCATGGCGCACCTGCCCAAAACTGCTTTGCGCTTGTCCACCGACGCGCTGACTGGGGGAATCGGCGGTCAGCAGGTCTGGCCGTTCGGCCTCCAGCGTGCGCAGTTCCGCCATAACCCGGTCGTATTCACTGTCGGGCACCTCAGGGGCGGCTTCCACGTAATAGAGGTATTCCCAGTGTCGCAGTTGCTTACGCAACCGCAGGATATGTTGTTCAATCTGTTCCATGATGCACCATCAGCAGCAAAAACCCCCGCAAGCGGGGGCTGAGATTAACGCTATTTTAGCAGCAACCGGTCGGTTCCGGTTAGCGATGACCGGCAAGATAAGTATAACCGCCGCCGGCCAGAGGGAAAAAGACGCTATGGGCAAGATAAGTGTGACCGTGACCGTTGCAGGCGAACGGTTAGCGGTGCGGACTCACCGTTAAGGATCGGTTCACCCGCGCACATCATCAGACACCGGCATTGGCATCCAGCACCTGGCGAATGCGCGCTTTATAACCGTCCAGTTTCTGCGGGGTCATCATTCGCCGCTCATCGTCAAGCACCACGCCGCCGCAATCATCGGCGATACGCTGGGCGGACTGCAGCATGAGCTTAAAGTTCTGATGGGCATCGCCATAGGAGGGCACCATCATGAACATGGAAATACCCGGCGTGGTGAAATCAGCCATATTGTCAGGATTAAACGAGCCAGGCTTGACCATATTGGCCAGACTGAACAGCACCGGCCCGCTGCCGGCGGGGTTGAGGTGACGATGGAAAATATTCATTTCGCCGAACTGAAAACCGGCCTGCAGCACGCTTTGCAGCAACTCTTCGCCGCCAAGCACCGTACCGTTATGGGCGGCGACATGCAGTACCAGCACCGTTTCTTTTTCCCGCACCTGAGCCTTCGCCGAGCTCTCATCCGCCGGGGCGGGCGCACCGCCGTCGGCGGCGGGTGTCGCAGACCGGTAATCGGTTGAAGACGCAGCGGCGCGGCTGACGGCGGGCAGCAGCGGATCATCATCAACGCGTGCCGTGTTGTCGTCACCGTCAAGTGCATTTTGCGCGCGTGCGGGCATGGCAGGCTCGGCGGCGCGGATGTGCGGCGGCTCGCGGTGGGCGGTGGCTGGCTGCCCGAACCCCTCATCCAAAAGGGGATCGACCGCAGCATCGGCCTCATCGCGCTCGCCTTCGCTGACGCGAGTGGCGGGGCGGGAGAATGGCGCGTCGTCATCGATACGGCCGATGTCTGCGTCGTCGTGGTGGCGCACGCGCGTTACGCGGACTTCGCCCACGCCTTCATCCCGCTCAGATAGCGGCGGTTCGTCCTGATCCTGACGTTGTTGTTTCAGTCGTTTGACCGGGCGGTCGCAAAAGACCGCTGAGCGCTCTTTACGGCTGGTCCAAAGACCATGTAAAAGTAACGCTATAATCGCGATCGCACCCACGACGATTAATATCAGACGCAAATCCTGCATCATTGCCATCTCAGCTGTTCTAATTCATTGCACATTGCCATAGCGGCAAACATTTACTCTCTTAACTGTATTTGCCTGCGTAGACAAGTGCAAGTCTACAGGGTACTTTCTGGCAAAAAGAGTTTGGCAAGTTATTTTTTTGCTGCTTTTTCAGACAAAATGAACCAAACGGCGGTAATAAACGCCGAAAACTGTGATCGCCCCCTTATCTGTTCGGACAAAAATGGCGCAAATCGACATGCAAAAAGAGATAACTTCCCGCAGCGGCATACATTATTTTTTCGCCGGCTGGCATTTAATCATGCTACCCGGCATTAAACGCTATGTCCTGCTGCCGCTATTGGTGAATATAGCGCTATTAGGCGGCGCTTTTTGGTGGCTGTATCGTCAGCTGAGCCAGTGGATCCCGCAATTGATGAGCTACGTTCCCAATTGGCTGCACTGGTTGAATTATCTCCTTTGGCCACTGTGCGTGCTGGCGGTGTTGCTGGTGTTTGGCTATTTCTTTAGTACCGTAGCCAATGTGATTGCCGCCCCCTTCAGCGGTCTGCTGGCCGAACGGCTGGAAATGCACTTGACCGGCCATGCTGCGCCTGACAGCGGACTGGTCGATTTGGTGCGTGATACGCCGCGCATGCTACAGCGCGAATGGGTGAAGCTGTGTTACTACCTGCCGCGGGCGCTGATTTTACTGGCGCTGCATTTTATCCCGGCCATCGGCCAGACGCTGGTGCCGGTGCTGTGGTTTTTGTTCAGCGCCTGGATGCTGGCGATTCAATATTGCGATTATCCCTTTGATAACCATAAGATCCCGTTCCCGGCGATGCGCGCCACACTCCGGCGTCATAAGGTGGCGAATATGCAGTTCGGCGCATTGGTGAGCGTGTTTACCCTGATACCGATAGTGAACCTGGTCATTCTGCCGGTGGCGGTCTGCGGCGCTACGGCGATGTGGGTGGATAAATACCGCGCCAGCCATACAGTATCTGGTTCTTAAAAACTTATTTCTTAATAACATAACGATATACGATTCTGTCACTTCCCCCCCTATACTGAAAGGGTATGCTTGGCTGAAAATCCCTTTCTTTCGCACCTGAACTATAGGACTGGTCATGAGCAAAATTTATGAAGACAATTCACTGACTATCGGCCATACCCCGCTGGTCCGTTTAAACCGTATCGGCAATGGTCGCATCCTGGCGAAGGTGGAATCCCGTAATCCCAGCTTCAGCGTCAAATGCCGCATCGGCGCGAATATGATTTGGGATGCGGAAAAACGGGGCGTGCTTAAACCGGGTGTGGAACTGGTGGAGCCCACCAGCGGCAATACCGGTATCGCCTTGGCCTATGTGGCGGCGGCCCGCGGCTACAAACTGACGCTGACCATGCCGGAAACCATGAGCAGCGAGCGCCGTAAGCTGCTGAAAGCTTTGGGCGCCAATCTGGTGCTGACCGACGGCCCGAAAGGGATGAAAGGCGCTATCGCCAAGGCGGAGGAGATTGTTGCGACCGATCCCGCGCGTTTCCTGATGCTGCAGCAATTCAGTAACCCGGCCAACCCTGCTATTCACGAACAGACCACCGGCCCGGAAATTTGGCAGGATACCGACGGCGAGGTGGACGTGTTTATCGCGGGCGTGGGCACCGGCGGCACGATTACCGGCGTCAGTCGTTATCTGAAAAATACCCAGGGCAAGAATGTGTTTACCGTTGCGGTGGAGCCCACCGACTCCCCGGTCATCACTCAGGCGCTGGCCGGCGACGAAATCAAGCCCGGACCGCATAAAATCCAGGGGATTGGCGCCGGTTTCATTCCCGATAATCTGGACTTGAAGCTTATTGATCGGGTTGAAAAAATCACTAACGATGAAGCGATCAGCACCGCGCGCCGTCTGATGGAAGAAGAAGGTATCCTGGCCGGTATCTCTTCCGGCGCCGCCATAGCGGCAGCACTAAAACTGCAGCAAGAAGAGGACTTCGCCAATAAGAACATCGTGGTTGTCCTGCCCTCCTCCGGCGAGCGCTACCTTAGCACCGCACTGTTTGCCGATCTGTTTACTTCACCTGAATTACAATAACGCCCGCCATAGCCGGTTTGTTTAAAAAAGCACCCGTCAGGGTGCTTTTTTGTGGACTGGATCATACTTTCAACCCACCGCGAATTGATTTTGTTGGTCCTGCCTTATATTTAATAGTGCAATTATTTCTTGGTATGAAATTGCTCAGGCTATTTATTACACAGTCAACAGAAACGCTCGCCGGCCTATAGATTTTCGACGAAAAGCGGCATAATGATTAATGTCAAAAGCAATCATGCTCCTGGATGGCGTGATTAAGCCATTAATGCTGTGACGCTCCGTTAGGACGAGTATCGCCTACGATTGCGCCACAGACTCCACGACAACCATATAGGCTAAAGTGAACCTTTTAGGCTAAACTTTAGCCCCATAACACTGATATCACCTAATAAGTTGGGGAAATAAAATGTACCAGCAAGAAGTTACGATTACTGCTCCTAATGGTCTGCATACCCGTCCCGCCGCCCAGTTCGTCAAGGAAGCTAAAGGCTTTAGTTCCGAAATCACCGTGACCTCCAATGGCAAAAGCGCGAGCGCCAAAAGCCTGTTCAAATTGCAAACCCTAGGCCTGACGCAGGGTACCGTCGTCACTATCGCCGCAGAAGGCGAGGATGAACAGAAGGCGGTAGAACATTTGGTTAAACTGATGGCAGAGCTTGAGTAACATACAGCCCGGTCTTTTTAGTTAACATGTGTCATGAGTAAGGTAGGGTTATGATTTCAGGCATTTTAGCATCACCGGGCATCGCCTTTGGTAAAGCGCTGCTACTGAAGGAAGATGAGATTGTCATCAACCGGAAAAAGATCACCGCGGACCAGGTTGAGCAGGAAGTTGAACGTTTTCTCGCCGGGCGCGCCAAAGCTTCCGCGCAATTGGAAGCGATCAAAACCAAAGCGGGTGAAACCTTCGGTGAAGAAAAGGAAGCCATCTTCGAAGGCCATATCATGTTATTGGAAGACGAAGAGCTTGAGCAGGATATCATAGCCCTTATCAAAGAAGACTTGGCCAGCGCGGACGCCGCGGTTTATTCGGTGATTGAGACGCAGGCTAAAGCGCTGGAAGAACTCGACGACGAGTACCTTAAAGAACGCGCCACCGACGTGCGCGACATTGGTAAACGGTTATTGCGCAACATTCTTTCCATGCCGATTATCGATTTAAGCGCTATTAGCGAGGAAGCCGTGCTGGTGGCGGTGGATCTGACGCCGTCGGAAACCGCGCAGTTAAATTTGGATAAAGTGCTGGGTTTTGTCACCGATATCGGCGGCAGGACGTCCCATACGTCCATTATGGCGCGCTCGCTGGAGCTGCCGGCTATCGTGGGTACCGGCAATATTACCAAGCAGGTCGCCAACGGCGATTATCTGATTCTGGACGCTATCAACAACCAAGTCTATATCAATCCCGAACCGGCGGTTATCGAAGAGCTGAAAGCGCTACAAAGCCAGGACGCCGCCGAGAAGAGCGAGCTGGCTAAACTCAAAGATCTGCCCGCGGTGACCCTTGACGGCCATCAAGTGGAAGTCTGCGCCAATATCGGCACCGTGCGTGACGTCGTGGGTGCCGAACGTAATGGTGCGGAAGGGGTTGGCCTGTATCGCACCGAGTTTCTGTTTATGGACCGCGATTCCCTGCCCAGCGAAGACGAGCAATTCCAGGCTTACAAAGCGGTGGCGGAATCCATGCCTACCGGTTCCATCATCGTACGCACCATGGATATCGGCGGCGATAAAGATTTGCCCTATATGAATTTGCCGAAAGAGGACAATCCGTTCCTCGGCTGGCGCGCCATCCGCATCGGGCTCGACCGGAAAGAGATGCTGCACGCACAGCTGCGCGCCATTCTGCGCGCTTCAGCGTTCGGCAAACTGCGCATTATGTATCCGATGATTATTTCGGTGGAAGAAGTGCGCACCCTGAAGCAGGAGCTGTCGTTGTTAAAAGGGCAACTGCGTGAAGAGGGTAAGGCCTTCGACGAGGAGATCGAAGTCGGCGTAATGGTGGAAACGCCCGCCGCCGCGGTTATCGCGCGCCATCTGGCGCACGAAGTCGATTTCTTTAGTATTGGGACAAACGACCTGACCCAGTATACTCTTGCCGTGGATCGCGGTAATGAGCTGATTTCTCATCTGTATAATCCCATGTCTCCGGCAGTACTGACATTAATCAAGCAAGTCATTGACGCGTCTCACGCTGCGGGCAAATGGACCGGTATGTGCGGCGAGCTGGCGGGAGATGAACGTGCTACACTACTGTTATTAGGGATGGGACTGGATGAATTCAGCATGAGTGCTATCTCTATCCCGCGCATCAAGAAAATTATTCGCAATACCAATTTTTGCGATGCAAAGGCATTAGCAGAGGAAGCATTAGCTCAGCCAACAGCGGAAGAGTTGATGAATCTGGTCAACAAATTTATTGAAGAAAAAACGCTCTGCTGATTTCACGACGCTGACCCGATATAAATGCTTAGGAGAAGATCATGGGTTTGTTCGATAAACTGAAATCTCTGGTTTCCGATGACAAGAAAGACACGGGAAGCATTGAAATAGTTGCACCTCTTTCCGGGGAAATTGTAAACATTGAAGATGTTCCTGACGTGGTTTTCGCTGAAAAGATCGTGGGCGATGGGATCGCCATCAAGCCCAGCGGCAATAAAATGGTCGCCCCGGTAGACGGCACCATTGGCAAAATTTTCGAGACTAATCACGCTTTCTCCATCGAATCCGACAGCGGCATTGAGCTGTTCGTCCATTTCGGTATCGACACCGTTGAGCTGAAAGGCGAAGGATTCCGCCGTATCGCTGAAGAAGGTCAACGCGTGAAAAAAGGTGACGTTGTGATCGAGTTCGATCTGCCGTTGCTGGAAGAAAAAGCGAAATCGACCCTGACACCGGTAGTTATTTCCAATATGGATGAAATCAAAGAACTGGTGAAATTGTCCGGCAGCGTCGTGGTCGGTGAAACCCCGATCATTCGCATTCGTAAGTAGCTCCTCGCTTTTCCGCTAACCGCATCGGCGGGTATGACAATAACGGCGCTCAATGAGCGCCGTTATTTTTTGGCAGCATGGTCGGGGAGCAGCGTCGTTTCCGGCAAGGGTACTGGCCTGAGTCGCTTAGTCCCGCCAGCGATCGACATGGCGCCGACGTCCGGGCCACAGTCAGGAAACCAGGTCCGGCGCGACTCTTTTACCGGCGCAGCACCTTGGTGGCATCTAGCCCCGACAGGATCCACGAGTCGGCGCGGTAGTCTTATAGCATCGAGGTTACGGCGCGCGCTAGTACGGCGGCCATTTGTAAGCGGTTACTGCCAGTGCGGTAGGTAGCCGCAGTTGAATTTGCAGCCCGCCATCGCGGCCATTATGCGCGTCGACTGACCCGCCGTGTGCCAACAGCACCTTGCGGGTAATCGCCAGACCCAGGCCGTAGCCTTTACCGCTTTGGGGAGAATTCACCCGCACGAAGGGATCGAAAATGCTGGACAGTTTTTCGCTAGCAATACCCGGCCCCTGATCCGTCACGCTAATCGTCAGCAGGCGATCTTCCGCCGCCAGCGAGACCTTAATCTCTTGTCCCGGCAAAGAAAAACGCAACGCGTTGCGCACGATGTTTTCCACCGCGCGGCGCATCATTTCGGCGTTGCCTTTGACGGTATAGTCCGCCGGCTGTCGCGCGGTCAGCGCGATGGTGACCTTGGTGAGCTGCGCCTCATAGCGAGCATCATTGACCACCGCTTCCACCAGCCCCAGCAAGTCAAAGTACTCCTCCGCCAGCATGCCCTGGTGCTCCGCGCGCGAAAGCGCCAGCAGTTCCCCCACCATGCGGTCAAGGCGCTCGGCTTCCTGCTCGATGCGCGCCAGGGAGGTGTCCACATTGGCCGGGTTCTGATGCGCCAGTCCGATCGCCAGCTGCAAACGGGCCAGCGGCGTGCGCAGTTCGTGAGAAATGTCATGCAGCAGCGCCTCGCGCGCCGCGACCAGTACCTGCAGCCGCTCGGCCATGGCATCAAAGTCCTTCGCCACTTCGGTTATCTCATCGTGGCGTCGGCGCATCACGGGGAGCAAACGCACGGTCAAATCGCCCAGCGACACGCGCTCAAAAGCGCTGCGCAGCTGGCGCATCGGGCGGGTCAGGTTCCAGGCCAGAAGAAAACTGAACAACAGCCCCCCCGTCAAGCCATAGGTATCTACACATCAGGGAGGAGGCTTAAGAGCAACTCTCGCTAAATGAGTAAGTTCTTCCAGACTATATTCCGATAATAATTTTAGTGTATTCAACAAGATGGATAGGCCAGCGAGCAGAGCAGGAGCGCTCTCTCTGCGGCCTCGCTTTTGCTGTCGTCCTGACAAGCGACATATCAGCTGGCGGGCTGCCGCATTTTCTTCTCCTTCAGCGCGTTGCAGCCGCCATACCAGAACAGCAGCCATACTGGCTATTAACAACCTGCGTAGTACGGCTGGCGCGCTGCGCTGAAGCCATGTTTCTACGTCATGTCCGGCACCTTTCAGCAACTTAAAAAATGATTCAATATTCCAGCGCCAGTAATACCAACGAGCTACTTCCTCGCAGGTGATCTCGCTGCAAACGTTTGTAAGCAGCGTCCAGCGTCCCACCACATTACCGAGATCATCCGTAAGCCGAACAACAACCAATCTGACCGTCAGAGGCTCTCCAGGTTGGATTTTTATGCGGCGGCCGGTTTCTTTATCTTTACGCTTCTGCTGCGCAGCTCGGGTTATGACTATCGAGGTTTCACTGATTTCCATATCAGCTTTTTTCCCTTTCCAGTCTACCTGTCCGCATCCGTTGTATGGCAGAAGAGCAGCAATCTCACCAATTTTCAATGAATTACCTTGCCACTCTGCACCATGTCCTTCTTTTCCTCGGATAAGCCAGCATATTCCTTGAGTACTCAACGTCCGCATATGTCCAATAGAGTCACCCTCTCTATCAATTATATGAATCAGCTTTTTACCTATATTAAGCGATTCCACACGGGCAATATCGGTCGTCAAGGCGTCCATATGTGTCTGCCGTTCGGACAGTCCTTCCGCCAACGTTGAATGACAACCGGTTGCATCGGTAAGTGTCTGAGATAGAGGCGCTATTGGCAAACCCGTGCCAGCATCAACCAGCAAGCTGCTTTGAAGTTCATATCCAACATCGCCACCGTGCGTCATTTTTAAGCGTCCGTATTTGGCATGATGGTAAAGAAATTGTAAACGTGACCAATCATGAACAACGAGAGCGTATGGATGCGGGCTAAGCGAAATTTGCTCAAGTGCTAGCGAAATAATTGGCTCATTGAGTTGACTGAAGCTAATTCGCTTATTATTCAGAAAACGCCAGACAGCTTGGGTAGTTGCGAAAGTTGATTTTTGAGCACTTGCGAGGTCTTTAACCGCAGAAGCAAGAAGAGCCGCGGGCGTCATATGCTGTTTAACCAGCGTCTGATATCGGCGGGTAAGGCGAGAGTCAATCCCGCCAACAGATAGGTTGAAATCATTCTGCAAAGTAATAACAGGTATCACGATAAATGTGTAGATACCTATG
>NZ_FRDB01000147.1 GCF_900143145.1 Candidatus Sodalis sp. SoCistrobi | reverse complement strand
GCTGCAATGCCTCGGGCAATGTACCGGCCTTTGACTCCTCGACGATAAAGGTCACCGCCGCAATGCGGGTCATGCCGACCTGCTGTAACCGGATCACTTCCTGTGCCAGCCTCATGCGCGCATCGGCAATCTGCTTTTGGTGATCGTTCAGGGCCTGCACCTTGCGCTCGAGCAGAGCGGGGCATTGGCGCATGATCGCCAGCTCATCACGCGACTTGATGGCGGTGCTGCGCTTGACCGACTCATCAACCAGCTGCGCGGGGGCTTGCGCTATCAAGGATTTATAGTGTCTCTGCCTGACGATCTCGCGTGCTTGCTCTGGCAGACAATCGATGTGGTACTCGAAAGCCTTAGTACCTTCACGCCGACGGCGTAATTCAGCACTATTACCTGTTGCTTTATCTAGTCGGCTACGGATATTTTGCTGCATACGTGGCAAACCGGGCAAAGATACACATTCCTTGGCTGTTAGCCAGATAGACATTTTTGATATCCTCCAACTAAGCAGATTTATGTTTCTCGCGATGGTAACGGCTAGGCCAAATTACTGCCGGGTTAACTCCAATAGCTTGAGCTATGGCCTCTTGATAACAATTAACTCTTCTATAGAAAACATTGCGAATTGAGTTTTCACGCAAACCTAGCTCCTGCTCCAGTGTACGTAAACTGACGCCTTTCTTATCCAATGCCGTGATGATCGCTTTACTAGACCAGTCATGCCCCATATCAACGAACAAGCTGGTCATGTCTTGTCTCGGCAACTGCATTGTGTGATCCTCTAAAGTTTATCAAAGGCGATAATCAGATGTGATTATCATCTCGTATAAATATACGCGCATAAAAATCCAAAATCAACACAAATGTGCGGATTATTCGCACGATATATCCTAGTGCAATCTGATAAGAGAAATCATAATGAATTCACTTGATTACGACCAAAAATCCGCGACGGATACAAAAATCCGTGAACGGATTTTTACAGAGTCGGGAATAATCCGTTTTCCCGAGCGCTTGAAAGAAGCCATGGAAAAAGCCGGATCCCTTAGCAATAGCCTATTGGCCAAAAAGTCAGGCATGTCTGAAGCCGTCATAAGGAAGTATTTAAAAGGAGAGTGCTACCCCACGCTTGAACGCCTCTCTTTGCTTGCTAATGCTTGTAATTGTACTATTAATTGGCTAGCTACAGGGAAGGAGAGTGAATACGGGAATCGCATGAATAACGCAGAAAATATCGCACGTTTGTACGATTCCGTTGCGGGAGAATTTCTTTCAGTATTATCACGAGTAAGTCAGGAGCAGAGAGAGGAACTGCTTACTGTCATCTACGCTAGGGGAATAGCATCACTCCTTAGCCTAAGTGATGATCTGAACATAAAAATCTTACAGCTTCCTCCTGAAGAAAAAGAGCGTCTAATGCGGCTCTATGATCAAATCAAAAAGGGGGCTAGTGAGGTTGGTGAAGTAGCATCAGAAGATAGCCTAGCAAGCGAACGCAAAAGGGCCGTTTAAAAAACTATAAATTTCTTGTTTATATTTGGCAACATAATTGTTAACAAGATAACTTTTAAACGGCTTTCAAACTTATCCAAATTACAATCAATCCAGTCCAGAATATAGTGCAAAAAAATCATTTTCCGCTCATTTTTTTGCGACGAGTCCAGAATCAGTAAAATCACTGTAAGCCGCGCCAGTAAAGGGCTTCCGGCTAATCCATCGTTCCCCTTGATAGTCCAGAAATGCTTGCCACCCCACATAATGGGCTATTGTGCCAGCCACCTGTATTGGATTACCCGGCGCGCGCCCTTTGGCAAAGCCACGCTGCTCGATCAGGATGTGGAAATCGATTTTCAAAAGCAGACCACGCCCAATGACGTGGTCACGGTGATAGCCACACAGCCGCTGACCGGCAATGAAACCTGGCAGCGGGTGGCGCCGGGGGAGTGGGTGTTATTCCGGCTTGGCGAGCGCGAATTGTGACACGACCGGCGCACCGCTTTGCAACATCAGCGGCGCGCTTATCACATACTGACCATTTGCCACCGACACCGCCGGCGGTTGATGGTGCTCGGCGAAATAGGCGTAACCGGGCGCAAGCTGGCTCCAGAATTTGTAATTGGCCGAATAGTGATGGCGCTGCATATTTGCCGGTGTCATACGAAACGGAAAAATATTAATTTTTACCTGTGCCTGACCATTGAGCAACGCATCTTCCACATAGCGATAAATCTCCGCGATAGATGAATCCGTCATGGCGTAACAGCCAATAGAGCGGCAATCGCCGTGGATCATCAGCTTGGCCCCCGAATAACCCTGTGCCCGGTCATAGTCATTGGGGAAACCAATATTAATTGCGCAATAATAATGACTGTTCGGATTCAAATTGCGCGTGTCGATGGCGTAAAAGCCCTCAGGACTCATGAAGTCGCCTTCACGCCGTTTCGGACCCAGGCCGCCGGAAAACTTGCAAATTTGAAAGCTGTCCACCAAATGGTATGCATTGCCCATTTTGGCATACAGTTCCAAAATGCGCTCTTCTTTGAAGACTTGAATAAATACCGGTGAGCCTAATAGTTGTTGCTTAAGTTCCTGGCCGACTTTTGCCTGATCGCTGGCGTAGCCGTACGCCGGTAATAAAAAAAGCATCGCCAACAGCAGCGCGAATCTGCGCATTGTCATTCCTGTATCATCAAATAAATGAGCGGCCGGCCACGAACGTTACCGGCGGGACTGTCAACTGCCCGTGGGCAATCAGCGACAAGATATCACTGCGTATTATTTTATCAAGATACGTTTTGTATAGATGAGAATCCTTACTGTATACTTGTACAGGTTAAGGGGGCCGGATGCGTAAAATCATACATGTCGATATGGATTGCTTTTTTGCCGCGGTCGAAATGCGCGACAATCCGCACCTGCGCGACATCCCGTTGGCGATAGGCGGTAGCGCCGATCGCCGCGGCGTTATCAGCACCGCCAACTATCCGGCACGACGCTTTGGCGTGCATAGCGCGATGTCCACCGCCATGGCGTTGAAACTCTGCCCCGATCTCACGGTGATCCCCGGCCGTATGGCGGTGTATAAAGAGGCCTCCGAGCATATCCGTTCCATTTTCGCCCGTTATACGGCGCTAATTGAGCCGCTGTCGCTGGATGAAGCGTTTATGGACGTTACCGACAGCGATTGCTGCAACGGCTCTGCCACACTGATGGCGCGCGCCATCCGCCAGGAGATTGCCGATGAATTGCGGCTGACCGCTTCCGCAGGCGTGGCGCCGGTTAAGTTTTTAGCGAAAATCGCCTCCGATCTCAATAAGCCCAACGGCCAATATGTCATTACCCCCGCCGCGATGCCGGCGTTCTTACTACAGTTGCCGCTGGCGAAGATCCCGGGGGTCGGTAAGGTGACGGCCAAAAAACTCACTGATATGGGTCTTGTCACCTGCGCAGACGTGCAGCAGTTTGACCTGGCGACGCTACTGCGCCAGTTTGGCAAGTTCGGCCGTGTCATTTGGGAACGCTCGCAGGGTATTGATGAAAGAGAGGTTTCCGCCGACAGGCTGCGCAAGTCGGTGGGGGTTGAACGTACCCTGGCGCAGGATATCACCCGCTGGGAGGCGTGCGAGGAGATTATCGACCATCTTTATCCCGAGCTGGAACGGCGCCTGGCCCGCGTGCGCCCCGATCTGCAAATAGCCCGTCAGGGTATCAAACTTAAATTCGCCGATTTTCAACAAACGACGCAAGAGCATGTCTGGCCACGGCTCAATAAGACGGACTTAATTGCCATCGCGCGCCAGGCCTGGGAACAGCGGCGCGGCGATCGCGGCGTCCGGCTGGTGGGATTGCATGTCACGCTAATGGATCCGCAACTTGAGCGTCAGCTGTTGTTGAATTGGGAAGAGGAATGGAACGCTCGCCCTTAGGCACAGGGCGGCCAATGACCGCACGTCCCAAACGCGGGCGGTAAAAACGTCGCGACCTGACCACGCCCATGGCCGTTCTGGGCGTCGGGCTGATGGGCCATTAAAGACAGTGAGCCGGCGGCCTTAATAGCGGCATAGAAGTTTATCGTTACGGCGGCCTTAACGGCGGCGGGGAGGTTTATCGTTCTGGTGGGCTCAATGGCGGCGGGAAGGCGTCTCGTTGCGGCGCCGGCCAAAAGGCCAGCGCCGGTCTGGGTTATTCCTTGACGGGAATCGCTTTCAGCAGCGCGGTCAGCAGCTTCCAGTATTGGCCGACGCTGGCAATATGCACTTGTTCATCCGGCGAATGCGGGCCGGTAATGGTCGGCCCGATGGAAACCATATCCATCTCGGGATAGGGCTTTTTGAACAACCCGCACTCCAGACCCGCATGGATCACCTGAATGTTGGGCATTTTGTCAAACAGTTGCCGGTAAATATCGCGCACCAAATGCATCACCGGCGAGTTGGCGTCCGGCTTCCAGCCCGGATAGCTGCCTTTGGCAACGGTGGTCGCGCCAGACAGCCGCCCCAGCGCATGCAACATCCCTTCCACCTGCAGTTTGCCGCTATCGATAAGCGAGCGGACAAGGCAGCGGATTTCGGCTTTATCGGCCTCCATCGACACGACGCCGACGTTTAGCGAGGTTTCTACGACGCCTTTCACATCATCGCTCATGCGGATGACGCCGTTTGGCATGGCATGGAGTAAGGCGATAAGCCGATCGCTGCAGGCTTTGGTCAGCGCCTGGCCACCGGACTGGCTATCGCTCACCGCCAGCGCCGGTTTTTTCTCTACCGCCGTCAGTTCGCTTTTAATGATGCTCAGGTAGCTGCGCGCCTGTTGACGCAAGCTGTCGACGTTTTCCTGCGGCAGCGCCAGAACGGCGAAGGCTTCACGCGGGATCGCGTTGCGCAGCGTCCCGCCCTGTAAATCCAGCAGACGGATGTCCAGCGTGGCGCAGAAATCCGCCAGGAAGCGGCGAGCCAGCAGCTTATTGGCGTTGCCGAGCCCCAGATGAACATCGGCGCCGGAATGGCCGCCCTTCAGCCCCGTCAGCGCCACCCGCAACTGGTGATACCCGGCGGGTACCGCCTCGCGGCTTATCGGCAACTGGGTTTTAAAGTCGACGCCGCCGGCGCAGCCCATATAAATCTCGCCTTCCTCTTCGGAGTCGGTATTAATGAGGATTTCGCTTTGCAGCCAGCCGGGCTGCAGGCCGAAAGCGCCCTCCATAACCGGTTTCCTCGGTCATGGTCAGCAGCACTTCCAACGGGCCGTGTTCCAGGCTATCGTCGGCCAGAACCGCCAGCGCCGACGCCATGCCGATACCGTTATCGGCGCCGAGCGTGGTGCCGCGCGCCTTGACCCAGTCGCCGTCTACCCAGGGCTGGATGGGATCTTGGGTGAAATCATGGGTGGTGTCACTGTTTTTCTGTGGCACCATATCCAGATGCGCCTGCATCGCCACCGGACGGCGATTCTCATAGCCCGGCGTCGCCGGCTTGCGGATAAGGATATTGCCCACCTGATCGCGTTCGGCGAACAGGCCTTTGTCCTGCGCCCACTGCACGATGTGCGTGGCCAGCGCTTCCTCATGGTAGGACGGGTGTGGGATTGAACAAATGTTGGCGAAAATATCCCACAGCGGCTGCGGCGTAAGTTGAGACAATTCAGACACGATCGAAAACTCCTGTGATATCGTAAAAACCGCGCTGGCGGCGATAAGCGGCCGGCGGCGGAGCAACCCTGGTCTATTAAGGATATCACTTTACTTTACCTGAGAGTGAAACAGAGGTTAAAAAGGGGAAGGGACTGGTATTTGGAAGGCTGCGTCTCTATAATCCCGCGCAACCTTTTTTCCCCTGAGACTTTTTAAGCCGACCCAAGCCGGCTGGGACTGAATTTATGAGCGAAAAATACGTCGTCACCTGGGACATGTTGCAAATCCACGCACGGACCATGGCCAAGCGCCTGCTGCCCGCTGAACAATGGAAAGGGATTATCGCGGTCAGTCGCGGCGGGCTGGTGCCCGGCGCTTTGCTGGCGCGCGAGCTGGGTATCCGCCATGTGGATACCGTCTGCATCGCCAGCTATGACCACGATAACCAGCGCGATCTGAACGTGTTGAAACGGGCGGAAGGGGACGGCGACGGGTTCATCGTGGTTGACGATCTGGTGGATACCGGCGGCACCGCCAAAGCCATTCGTGAAATGTACCCCAAGGGGCACTTCGTCACCATTTTCGCCAAGCCTGCCGGCCGTCCGCTGGTGGATGACTACATTATCGACATCCCGCAAAATACCTGGATTGAGCAACCCTGGGATATGGGCGTGGTGTTTGTGCCGCCGCTGGCGGGCAAATAGACTTGCAGCCGCGCCAAGCCGGTGAGCGGTCACGGCTGGCCCCCGATGTCATGTCGGCAGGTGGCGCCATCGTGTCAACCTGCTGCGGCCGACGCCTTGGTCGCGCTATGGCCTGCCGCATCCGCTCCCTTCTGCCGCGGGTATGACATTGCGCGGCAGCGGTTAACCGTTTACCTGACGCCCGGCATCGCCGGGCGTTTGTTTTTTGTGGGCTGAATGGTTAACCTTGCAGGCATCGTTCTGACATTCCAGAACCCGTCTTTGGAGACGATGCTCGATGGCAGGTAATAATCTGAGCGAAACCCTATTCAAACCCTCGGTCAAACACCGCGAAACCTCCACGCTGGTGGCTCGCGTTCATCACTGCGGGCAAAGCAAAATAATGTCGGCGTTGGACGGGGCCAATCCCGGCAATTGGTACCGGTTAATCAACCGTCTGATGTGGATTTGGCGCGGCATCAATCCTTGGGAGATCGAAGAGGTTCTGTCGCGTATCGCCGCCAGTCGCGCACCCCATACCGACGATCGGCTGCTGGATACCGTAATAGGTTACCGCGGCGGCAATTGGATCTATGAATGGTCCCATCAAGGGATGATCTGGCAGCAGCGCGCAATGGACGTCGTTAACGGCGCGAGCGCGGCGCGTGACTGGCTGCAAGCCGCCCGCTTTTACAGCATCGCCAGCTATCCTCACTTAAAAGGCGATCTGCTGGCGGAGCAGGCACAGACGCTGGCCAATCACGCCTGGGAAGATGCGGCCAAACTGAATCACCCCGGATAAATTAGAGTCTATACTTTAAAAGTGGAGGCCTCTATGACAACGACCAAACGTTACTCTCCGGAAGTCCGTGAACGGGCAGTTAATCTAGTGCTGGAAACTCAGCATGAGCATGCTTCGCAGTGGAAAGCGATCCAGTCCATTGCACCAAAAATTGGCTGCATACCCGAGACGCTGCGTCTGTGGATCAAGCAACATGAACAGCGGCTGGCGGTGAAAAACAGTCTCAACGCGGATGAACGTCAGCGGCTTAAGGAGCTGGAGCGCGAGAACCGTGAGCTTCGCCGCAGCAACGATATTCTACGACAGGCGTCAGCATATTTTGCCCAGGCGGAGCTCGACCGCCACTGCAAGAAATAGCGTCGTTAACGGTGCCGCTGATAGAACAGCATGGGGTCGAG
>NZ_FRDB01000051.1 GCF_900143145.1 Candidatus Sodalis sp. SoCistrobi | reverse complement strand
GCATGATTACCAGTGACAACTGGGGCAGCTATGCAAGAGAGGTGCCGAAGCAGAAACATCTGACTGGCAAGATCTTCACGCAACGTATAGAGCGCAATAACCTGACGCTCCGTACCCGCATTAAACGACTGGCGCGTAAAACGATTTGCTTCTCGCGCTCTGTCGAGATCCACGAAAAAGTCATCGGAGCCTTCATCGAAAAACACATGTTCTACTTATTGGAGTCATTACCCGTGCGCTTTAGCCGGCCGAAACGCTGGATGAGCCGCTTCACCGACAGCGCTGCGTTAAGCGTAGAGCAACGCTTGCTGCGTTACTGGCAGCGCTCGCAAAAGCCGCTGTTGTAACGATAAACCTGCCGGCTGTTGTTACGTCGAGGTCCCAGCGGTAGACAACAGCCAAACGTCGCGATGTAAGCGCCGCGTGCGTTAATAGCCATTATCGTCACGGCGAAGCGGCTTCGGGCGTTAATCGCCGCCACGGTGACTGCGGATCGGCGCGAAAAGCCACGGCAGCGGGCAGGAGCGGCATACCCTCATCCTTAGCATGGTCATCGGGCAACAAGTTATTGCCGGCAAGACGGAAAGCGCTACACCCTGTTTCGCATCCTTTCACATCGAAAGCCGCGCGGACGGCTGGTTGAATCACTGTTTAGTTAGCGCGCCGCCGACAGGTTGCGGCGAAGGAGCGAGGGTATGGCACCCTTTTCGCGCCGGCGTTCGCTGCCGGTGGTGGCTGACGCAGAACAGCTAGAGAGGGACAAACGCTGCTGATGTTTTCAGCCCGACCTTTCACTTGATAACCTGCGCCGATGCGTAATTTATCCCGCATTTAACCACGGTGCCCGCCGGACCGGCCGAAGGGCGCCGCCCTCATCGCGGCATTGGCGATGACGGGGCGCGCTATATCAGTCTGCCAAATGATATTTTTCCGACAGAACATGAGCAAGATGCTTGAACATATTAAAGACGGCGGTGGTCTTGCGCGTAGGTATTCCATGCTCATCGAGAAAAAACTCACCGCGAAAAACAAGTACCGGTCCTTTCTGTGCATATAGTCTTCGTGCTCGCGAATTATCCGGTTCGCTTCTCTTAACAGACTTTTTCTGTCTATGGCGATGGTGAAGCTGTGCATATTTGTCACTCCTGTGTTAACGCGTGTCCTATTGTAATACCCGGTTGTGTTTGTCGGCAAACCGACTAAGGTTTATTCGTTTAGTTTACGGTTTTGCTAATTGAGTAGCAGGTAAAACCATTTTTTCCCCCGCTTATTGGTTGCACCAGTTTTTTTATCATGTACAGTGTGGCCCTCCGCGCGTCGGGTGGTTATTTTGTTACCGATTAGCGGGGAAATAAGCAGCGATTGCCTACGCTTATTATAGAAATAAGCGTATTATCAAGAAGTTGGCCAGATGTCCTCCCGTTTGAGAAGCGCAACAAAAACTGGTTGATTTTTGGCGGCACTGCCGCAATATAAAAAAAGAGGTATGCCCAGCCAGGGTCTGGCGCAAAAAACTTCTTATTGCAGAAGACATCACTCAGGTAAAGGTAAAAATGGGTAAAGCTCTCGTTATCGTTGAATCGCCGGCCAAAGCCAAAACGATTAATAAATATTTAGGCAAAGACTACGTGGTTAAGTCCAGCGTCGGTCACATCCGCGATTTGCCGACCAGCGGTTCAGCCAGTCAAAAGAGCAGCGACGCCAGTAAAAAGAAAAAAGGCAAGCCGGACCCGCAACACGCATTGGTCAACCGAATGGGCATCGATCCTTACCATGGCTGGAAAGCCCGGTATGAGATTTTGCCCGGTAAAGAGAAAGTGGTGACCGAGCTGAAAGCGCTAGCGGAAAAAGCCGATCATATCTATCTTGCGACCGACCTTGACCGCGAAGGGGAAGCCATCGCCTGGCATTTGCGCGAAGTGATCGGCGGTGATGATAAACGTTTCAGCCGGGTGGTGTTCAACGAGATCACCCGCAACGCGATTACCCAGGCCTTTGAACAGCCGGGCGAGCTGAATATTGACCGGGTTAATGCCCAGCAGGCGCGGCGGTTTATGGACCGCGTGGTGGGCTATATGGTGTCGCCGCTGCTGTGGAAAAAAATTGCCCGCGGCCTGTCGGCCGGACGGGTCCAGTCGGTTGCGGTCAGGCTGGTAGTGGAGCGCGAGCGGGAAATAAAAGCCTTTGTTCCCGAAGAGTATTGGGAACTGCATGCCGATCTGCAAACCGCGCAGGCAGTGCCGCTGGCAATGCAGGTGACGCATCAGCGGGAAAAACCCTTTAAGCCGGTCAATCAGCAGCAAATACAGGCGGCGCTGGACGGGCTTGAACAGGCGGACTACGTGGTCAGCGACAGGGACGATAAGCCGACCAGCAGCAAGCCGGGAGCGCCGTTCACCACCTCGACGCTGCAACAGGCGGCCAGCACCCGCCTGGGCAATGGCGTGAAGAAAACCATGATGTTAGCGCAGCGGCTGTATGAAGCCGGGCATATCACCTATATGCGTACCGACTCCACAAACTTGAGTCAGGACGCTCTTGATATGGCGCGCGGCTATATCGGTGCGTCTTTCGGCAATCCCTATCTGCCGAAGCAGCCTAATGAATACGCCAGTAAAAATAATGCCCAGGAAGCGCATGAGGCGATACGTCCCTCCGACGTTAACGCCTTGGCGGAACAGCTAAAAGACATGGAAGCCGATGCGCAGAAACTTTACCAGCTGATATGGCGTCAGTTTGTCGCCTGCCAAATGACGCCGGCGCAATATGATTCCACCACGCTAACCGTTACCGCCGGCGAGTTTCAACTGCGCGCCCGCGGCCGCACGCTGCGTTTCGACGGCTGGACCAAAGTCATGCCGGCGCTGCGCAAAGGCGACGAGGACCGGACCCTGCCGGCGGTAGCGGCAGGCCAGCCGCTTACGCTTAGCAAATTGCTGCCCAGTCAACATTTTACCAAGCCGCCCGCCCGCTACAGTGAAGCCTCGCTGGTGAAAGAGCTTGAGAAGCGAGGGATTGGCCGACCATCGACCTATGTCTCCATCATCTCCACCATTCAAGATCGCGGCTATGTCCACGCGGAAAACCGCCGGTTTTATGCGGAAAAAATGGGGGAAATCGTCACCGATCGCCTGGAAGAAAATTTCCGCGAGCTGATGAACTATGATTTCACCGCCAAGATGGAGGATACCCTCGATCAGGTGGCCGCCAATCAGCAGGAGTGGAAGCGGGTGCTGGATGCCTTCTTCCAGGAATTCAGTCAGCAGTTGGAAAACGCCGAGAAAGATCCCGAAGACGGCGGCATGCGGCCCAATCAGATGGTGATGACCAGCATCGACTGCCCGGTCTGTGGCCGCAAGATGGGGATCCGTACCGCCAGCACCGGCGTCTTCCTCGGCTGTTCGGGCTATGCGCTGCCGCCGAAAGAGCGCTGCAAAAACACCATAAATTTGATCCCGGAATCGGAAACCCTGAACGTGCTGGAAGGCGACGATGCAGAAACCAATGCGTTGCGCGCACGCCGCCGCTGCGGGAAATGCGGCACCGCCATGGACAGCTATGTTATCGACGGCCAACGCAAACTCCACGTGTGCGGCAATAACCCGCTATGCGACGGTTACGATATCGAACAGGGTGAGTTCCGAATCAAGGGCTATGATGGTCCGGTCGTTGAATGTGAAAAATGCGGCGCGGATATGCACCTGAAATTGGGGCGCTTCGGCAAATACATGGCCTGCACCAACGACGACTGTAAGAACACCCGCAAAATCCTGCGCAATGGCGATGTGGCGCCGCCGAAGGAAGATCCGGTGCCGCTGCCCGAGCTGCCGTGCGAGAAGTCGGATGCTTACTTTGTTCTGCGCGACGGTGCGGCGGGGGTTTTCCTGGCTGCCAACACCTTCCCGAAATCCCGCGAGACCCGCGCGCCGCTGGTGGCCGAGTTGGCCCGCTTTCGCGATCGCCTGCCGGAAAAGCTGCGCTATCTGGCCGACGCGCCCGTCGCGGATGACGAGGGCAATAGTACGTTGGTGCGTTTCAGCCGTAAAACCAAGCAACAATATGTGTCCTCGGAAAAGGACGGCAAAGCCACCGGCTATACCGCCTTCTATATCGATGGCCAATGGCAGGTGACTAAAAAGTAATCCTGCCGGTGTCTCTTAGCCAACCTCGCGGTTGGCTTTTTTTTTAATTGATAATTAAGTGATATTAAGTGTTTTTTTATGATTAAATAGTATTAGTCATAACCAACGCTTTTAAGCGCTTTCGCGGAACCGGGTTCGACCCCGGTCCGGCGGGCTTGCGCCGTGCGTCAGGTTCACGGTATTCGTCAGGACAAGCCAATGAAATTGCAGCAACTTCGTTATATTGTGGAAGTGGTTAACCACAACCTGAATGTCTCCTCCACCGCTGAGGGGCTTTATACCTCTCAACCCGGCATCAGCAAGCAGGTGCGAATGCTGGAGGATGAACTTGGCGTGCAGATTTTCGCCCGCAGCGGCAAGCACCTGACCCAGGTTACGCCGGCGGGTCTAGAAATTATCCGCATCGCGCGCGAGGTGCTGTCCAAAGTCGATGCCATCAAGGCGGTCGCGGGGGAGCATACCTATCCTGACAAAGGATCGTTGTACGTGGCGACCACCCATACCCAGGCGCGCTATGCATTGCCGGAGGTGATTAAGGGGTTTATCGCGCGCTATCCGCGGGTATCGCTGCACATGCATCAAGGCTCGCCCACCCAAATCGCCGAAGCGGTGTCAAAGGGGATGGCGGATTTCGCCATCGCAACCGAAGCGCTGCATCTGTATGACGATCTGGTGATGCTGCCCTGTTATCACTGGAACCGGGCCATCGTGGTGTTGCCGGACCATCCTCTCGCCGGCAAGCGATCGCTGTCTATCGAGGAGCTGGCGGCTTTTCCTCTGGTGACCTATACCTTTGGTTTTACCGGCCGCTCCGAGTTGGACACCGCCTTCAACCGCGCCGGTCTGACGCCGCGCATCGTGTTTACCGCCACCGATGCCGATGTGATTAAAACCTATGTACGCATGGGGCTCGGGGTTGGCGTCATCGCCAACATGGCGGTGAATACCGAAGCGGATCCGGATTTGGTCAAAATCAACGCCGATGATTTGTTTGCCCAGAGCACCACCAAAATCGGTTTTCGTCGTAGCACCTTCCTGCGCAGTTATATGTATGATTTTATTCACCGCTTCGCGACGCACCTGACCCGCGATGTGGTGGATATGGCGGTAGCGCTGCGCTCCAATGAGGATATTGAAGCGATGTTTAAGGACATCAAGCTGCCTTTGAAGTAACCGCACCACGTTAGCCACCGTCGATTTAGTCACCGTCTATTCGTCACGCCCGGCGCTGACCGCTGCGGCGTTGACTTGCCACTGGCGTTGACTTGCTACGCTTGCTGGTAAGTACTGCGCGCGGGTTGTGCCATTAGCCCATGCCGGCGGCCGCTCATCATTTCACGCCGTTCGCCGCCGTTGCGTCTGGGGCAACGGCGGCCCGCGCGGATGCTCCCGAGGCTGCGCGGTTGCTGTCGCGCTCGTTACCCGGGGCAAAGTCACCTCCGCCGCTATTTATAACGCCACGTATGCTGCATGGCCGCTAGGTATAACGAAGGGTTGCCGCCGCAGCCGCTATTTATGGCGGCGGAGGAATTAGGCCGCCGGGGCCACGCCGCGGCCGCAATTTATGGCGGCGAAGGAAATAGGCCACCGGGGCCACGCCGCGGCCGCAATTTGTGGCGGCGAAGGAAATAGGCCGCCGGGGCCACGCCGCGGCCGCGATTATGGCGGCAAAGGAAATAGGCCGCCGGGGCCACGCCCTGGCCGCAATTTATGGCGGCGAAGGGAATAGGCCGCCGGGGCTACGCCGCGGCCGCAATTTATGGCGGCGAAGGAAATAGGCCGCCGGACCACAACGCGTCCTGTATAGGGGTTTTGCCAATCGCAGTGATAATCCGCCTATGTTATGAAAACGTTGCCGTTTGTTTGTACTATCTTTAAATGATTACCTCAACCCGAATAGGGTTATGACAATAATGATTTTGTTTGGAGGAGTTATGTCGTCATCAATTAAAGAAGCAAGCAGGGATACGCTCACCGCACACCATAGAACCTACCATTTTTTCAGTCTGGCGCTGGCGGCTGAACATTTGGGACCCGTTGATAAACTGCCCAAGTCGATGAAAGTGCTGCTGGAAAATCTTCTGCGCCATCAAGATGAGGTTATCGTCACCGAGGCGCACCTGCGCGACGTGGCAGGCTGGCTGAAAACCGCCCATGCGGAGGGGGAAATCGCCTATCGTCCCGCCCGGGTATTAATGCAGGACTTCACCGGGGTGCCGGCGGTAGTCGATTTGGCGGCCATGCGAGAGGCGGTGAAACGACTGGGCGGGAATGTCGACAAAGTGAATCCGCTCTCGCCGGTCGATCTGGTCATTGACCATTCGGTCACCGTGGACGCCTATGGCAGCGAGGACGCGTATGCCGAAAACAATCACTTGGAAATGTCGCGCAATCGCGAACGTTATACCTTTTTGCGCTGGGGGCAAAACGCCTTCAGCCGTTTCCGCGTGGTGCCGCCGGAAAACGGCATCTGTCATCAGGTGAATCTGGAATACCTTGCCCAGACCGTCTGGCACGAAGAGCAGGGCGGGCAAGAGATCGCCTATCCAGATACGTTGGTCGGTACCGACTCCCATACCACGATGGTTAACGGACTGGGGGTGTTGGGCTGGGGCGTTGGCGGGATCGAGGCGGAGGCGGCCATGCTCGGCCAGCCGGTGTCGATGCTGATCCCGGACGTGGTAGGGTTTAAATTGACGGGTAAGCTCAATGAAGGTATCACTGCGACCGATTTAGTGCTGACCGTGACGCAAATGCTGCGGGCGCACGGCGTGGTGGGCAAGTTCGTCGAATTTTACGGCGACGGGCTGGATAAACTGCCGCTGGCGGACCGGGCGACGATTGCCAATATGGCGCCGGAATATGGCGCGACCTGCGGTTTTTTTCCAGTGGACGCCATTACTCTCGACTATTTGCGGCTGACCGGGCGCAGCGAGGCTCAGGTCGCACTGGTCGAGGCCTACAGTAAACGTCAGGGGCTGTGGCGTCAGGCGGGCGACGAGCCGGTGTTTACCAGAGCACCCTTGAGCTTGATATGGAAAGCGTGGTGGCGAGCCTCGCCGGCCCGCGTCGTCCCCAGGACCGGGTGGCGCTGCCGGCCGTGCCGGGGGCGTTCAAAGCCACTGATGAGCTGGCGTTAGGCAAACGCGCCGAACCGGTTGCGCAGCCGTTCGAGCTGGACGGTGAAACCTACCGGCTGGATCAAGGCGCGGTGGTTATCGCCGCCATTACCTCCTGTACCAATACCTCCAACGCCAATATTCTGATGGCCGCCGGGCTGCTGGCGCGTAACGCGGTCAAGAAAGGCCTGCGCAGTAAGCCTTGGGTGAAAACCTCGCTGGCGCCGGGCTCCAAGGTGGTGACTGATTACCTCGCGGCGGCCGGGTTGACGCCTTATCTTGACCAGTTAGGTTTCAATCTGGTGGGCTACGGCTGTACCACCTGTATCGGTAATTCCGGCCCGCTCAAACCCAGTATCGAAGCCGCGATCAAGGCCGGCGATTTGACCGTCGGCGCCGTGTTGTCCGGTAACCGTAATTTTGAGGGGCGCATCCATCCGCTGGTGAAAACCAACTGGCTGGCATCGCCGCCGCTGGTGGTGGCGTATGCGCTGGCGGGCAATATGCTGATTAATGTCAGCGAGAATCCGCTGGGCAGCGGAACCGATGGCAAACCGGTTTATCTGCGCGACATCTGGCCCAGCTCGGAAGAAATTGCCGAGGCGGTGGCGCTGGTCAATAGCGAAATGTTCCACAAAGAATACGGCGAAGTCTTTACCGGTAGCCACGAATGGCGTTCAATCGCGGTCAATCGCGACGCCACCTACCAATGGCAGCCGGATTCGACCTATATTCGCCTGACGCCGTTTTTTGAGGATATGCTGCATCAGCCAAAACCGGTGGAAAATATCCGCGGTGCGCGCATCCTGGCCATGCTGGGGGATTCGGTAACCACCGACTATATCTCGCCCGCGGGCAATATCAAGGTAGACAGCCCCGCCGGACGTTATCTGCAACAACACGGCGTCAGCACGGAAGACTTCAACTCCTACGGTTCACGGCGCGGCAATCATGAAGTCATGATGCGCGGCACCTTCGCCAATATCCGCATTCGCAATGAAATGGTGCCGGATATCGAAGGGGGCTATACCCGCCATGTGCCTTCCGGTGAGGCGCTGGCGATTTACGACGCCGCCATGCGGTACGCCGCCGAGCAGGTGCCGTTGGCGATTATCGCCGGTAAAGAGTACGGCTCCGGCTCCAGCCGCGACTGGGCGGCGAAGGGGCCCAGGCTTTTGGGGATCCGGGTGGTGATTGCCGAGAGCTTTGAGCGCATCCATCGCTCCAATCTTATCGGCATGGGCATCCTGACGCTGGAATTCCCGCACGGTGAAACCCGCAAAACGCTAGGCTTAAGCGGTGATGAAACGATTGACGTACCTGACCTGGCGGCGCTAAAGCCCGGCTGCGATGTCCCGGTGACCTTTACCTGGCCCGACGGCCGCCGCCGCACTATCGAGGCGCGGTGCCGTATCGACACCGGCAATGAGTTGACCTATTACCGTCACGACGGCATCTTGCACTATGTCATCCGCAATATGCTGAATGAACCGGTGGGTGATCCGGCCTGACATTGCGTGTGGCGAGGCCTCTGCCCGCCTGCGCCGGAGGTTGGGTGAATCGGTGGGGGATCCGCCCTGACGTTGGGTGCGGCAAGGCCTCTGCCCGCCTGCGCCGGAGGTTGGGTGAATCGGTGGGGGATCCGCCCTGACGTTGGGTGCGGCAAGGCCTCTGCCCGCCTGCGCCGGAGGTTGGGTGAACCGGTGGGGGATCCGCCCTGACGTTGATGGCAGCGAGGCCAATGTCTGACTGCGCCGGAGGGGGACGAAAGGCGACCCGGTGCCGGAAGGCGCGGGGGCAGGCGGCTCAAGCCACCGGCAACCCGGCCGCGCGGGGGCGGGATAACCCGCACCGGCGTTTATTCGGCGGGACCGTTAAGCAAATGCCCCATTTTGGCGGCCTTGGTATCCAGATAGCGGGCGTTTTTCGGGTTGCGGCCAACGATCAGCGGCACCCGTTCGCTAATATTGATGCCGGCCTCGGTCAGTATTTCGACCTTTTTGGGATTATTGGTCAACAAACGTATTGTTTCGACGCCCAACAATTTAAACATGTCGGCGCAGAGGGTGAAATCCCGCTCGTCGGCGGCAAAGCCGAGCTGATGATTGGCTTCGACCGTATCGGCGCCTTTGTCCTGCAGAGCGTAGGCGCGGATTTTGTTCAACAGGCCGATATTACGGCCTTCCTGGCGGTGGTAGAGCAATATGCCGCGCCCCTCTTCGGCGATATGACTCAGCGCCGCCTCCAGTTGGAAGCCGCAATCGCAGCGCAGGCTGAACAGGGCATCGCCGGTGAGGCATTCGGAATGGACACGCGCCAGCACCGGCGCCGGGCCGGTGATATCGCCATAGACCAACGCCAAATGGTCTTGCCCGGTGGCGATTTCCTCGAAGCCCACCATCAGGAAATCACCCCAGGGTGTCGGCAGTTTGGCTTCTGCCACACGTTTAAGCTGCATGTTGCTCTCCAAAACCTAAGAATGACGCGCATCTTACTGCCTGCTGTGTCGTGTGACCAGCACCAGCGCAAGAAGGCGCCTCGATCGGAATCCTCTGGGTTCTATTTTGCCATAAATTTACCCTATGACGGGATTTGTTGCGGTCAACTGGCGACAAAATGCGCAACCAACACGCCGTTAACCATTGTTTAGGGCACTTTCTGTTAAGCTTGCCTGCGGCCGTCGCGCACCCTGACGGCAATCCGTAAAAAAGGAAAATCAATGGTTGAAATTGCAAAACGCACCGGTCTGGGGGCGCTGCTACTGATGGTGTTACCGCTGGTGCTGTGGGCCAGCGGCTGGCAGTGGCAGCCGGAAAATGACTATCGCTGGCTAAAAGGGTGGTACTGGCTGACGGAAACCGTGACCTCGCCCTGGGGCACCCTGACCAGCGCGCTGCTGATAAGCTGGTTTCTCTGGTGTCTGCGTTATCGTCTCAAACCGGCGCTGGGGCTGGCGGCGATGTTGACCGCAACGTTACTTATCGGCCAAGGCATGAAATCGTTCATCAAAGAACGGGTGCAGGAGCCCAGGCCCTATGTGGTCTGGCTGGATAAGCATTATGCCATCGACGATCGGGCGTTTTACGCCATGCCGCGCAAAGCGCGTAGTGCGGCGGTAGCGCGGGAACTAAAGGAGCAGCAGGTGATCCCGCCCTGGCTGCAGAAGCATTGGCGGGCTGAAACCGGTTTTTCGTTTCCCTCCGGCCACACGATTTTCGCCGCCAGCTGGGCGTTGCTGGCCGTGGGATTGCTCTGGCCGCGTCGTCACAGGGTCTCCACCGTGGTGCTGATGCTTTGGGCTAGCGGCGTGATGGTCAGCCGCATGGCGCTCGGTATGCACTGGCCGCGGGATGTGGTCATGGGCGTCGCCGTCAGCTGGCTGGTGATAACCCTAGGGTGCTGGCTGGTGCAGCGTTGGATTGGCGCACTGACGCCGACGCCGGAAGAAGCGCCGGATATTCGCTCGCGCGGGTGAGGGAGCCGGCCAACCGTCCTTTGCGCCGGGCCGGCAAAGAGAAAAGCACCGCCGGCGGTTGGGTTTTCCCTGTGGCGGCCCTATAGTAATTATTCAACGTGCGCCAATATTGCCGCCGCAGTGAAGCGCGCCGCCGGCAGGCGATGTCCCCTATCGCAGGGGAAAATTTCCTTCATAACCGGGGAAATGGTAATTTAACCGTGTCAGATGAGCTAAGCGTCTGAACATACGACTAACACGGCTTGCGGGAAATCATGTGAAATATGTTCTGATAATGTTGCTGGTGCTGGTGATTTTTATCATCTCCGTTACCTTTGGCGCGCACAACGATCAGGTGGTGACCTTTAACTACCTTTTGGCGCAGAGTCAATTTCGTGTGTCGACCTTACTCACCTCACTGTTCGCCGCCGGATTCATCATCGGCTGGGTCATCTGCGGCCTGTTCTGGTTACGCACGCGTGTAGCGTTGCTGCGGGCCGAACGCAAGGTGAAACGCTTAGAACAGCAGCTTGCGCCGCTGGAAACGGTAACCACCGCGCCCGCCGGCGCGCCTGCCGTTACGCCTAAGGAATAACGCATTATGTTAGAACTGCTGTTTCTGTTGCTGCCCGTGGCCGCCGCCTATGGCTGGTATATGGGGCGCAGGAGCGCGCAGCAGGATAAACAGCAGGAAGCTAACCGTCTTTCCCGGGAGTACGTCGCCGGGGTGAATTTTCTATTGTCCAACCAGCAAGATAAGGCGGTGGACCTGTTCCTCGATATGTTGAAGGAGGACAGCAACGCCTTTGAAGCGCATCTGACGCTGGGCAATCTGTTTCGTTCCCGCGGCGAGGTCGACCGCGCTATCCGCATCCACCAGGCGTTGATGGAAAGCACGTCGCTGACCTTTGAGCAGCGGTTGTTAGCCATCCAGCAACTGGGCCGCGATTATATGGCGGCCGGGTTTTACGATCGCGCTGAAGATATGTTTAGCCAGTTGGTCAATGAAGACGACTTCCGGGTGGGGGCGTTGAGTCTGCTGCTGCAGATCCATCAGGCGACCAGCGAATGGTCGAAGGCGATAGACGTCGCGGAAAAACTGGTCAAGCTCGGCGAAGAGCAGCGCCGGGTGGAAATTGCCCATTTCTACTGCGAGCTGGCGCTCCAGGCGATGGGCAGTGACGATCTGGATCGCGCCGTGGCGCTGCTGAAAAAAGGGGCGGCCGCAGACAAAAATAGCGCGCGGGTGTCCATCATGCGCGCCAGAATATTCATGGCGCAGCAAGATTATGCGGGCGCGGTCGGCGAATTGACGCGGGTGCTGGATCAGGATCGTGAAATGGTCAGCGAAACGCTGCCGATGCTGCAGGAATGCTATCAGGCGTTGGATCAACCCGCCCAATGGGCCGAATTTCTTAAACGCTGTGTGCAAGAAGACACCGGCTCGGCGGCGGAGCTGCTGCTGACCGACATCATCGAGCGCGAACAGGGGCCGGAGGTGGCGCAGGGCTATATCAATCAGCAATTGCGTCAGCATCCGACCATGCGTATGTTTCACCGGCTGATGAACTTTCATCTCAGCGAGGCGGAAGACGGCCGCGCCAAGGAAAGTCTGCAGACGTTGCGCGATATGGTCGGCGAACAGATCCATACCAAACCCCGCTACCGCTGCCAGAAATGCGGTTTCACCTCCCATAGTCTGTATTGGCATTGTCCATCGTGTAAATCCTGGGCCTCGGTCAAGCCCATACGCGGTCTGGACGGCCAGTAACCGCTTTCAGGTAATGTCAGCCTGAAAAGATCGGGTTAGTCGCCGCCCCGCTGCCGCGGCGGCGACTAACCCGCAGCAAACCTGGCGCCGTGCGGGCTGGGCTTTTTTGCCGCCGGCGGGTAAAATGGCCTGATGATAACGGGCCTGCGCAAGCGGGCCGCCAACCAGAGATGTTTCATGACGCGCACGATTGTATCTTCCTCTTCCCCTTTAACCGCGCAACCGGCGGGCTCGCCGGTGATAGTGGCATTGGATTATGCCGATGCCCGTCAAGCGCTGGCGTTTGCCGACCGCGTGGCGCCGTCCCAGTGCAGGCTGAAAATCGGCAAAGAAATGTTCACACAAGCGGGACCGGCGCTGGTGCGTGACCTGCAGCAGCGCGGTTTCGAGGTTTTCCTCGACCTGAAATTCCACGATATCCCTAATACGGTGGCCAAAGCGGTCAGCGCGGCGGCGGAATTGGGGGTATGGATGGTCAATGTGCACGCCAGCGGCGGTGAACGCATGATGACGGCGGCGCGGCAAGCGCTGGTGCCGTTCGGGGCCGACGCGCCCGTGCTTATCGCCGTCACGGTGCTGACCAGTATGAATGATGAGGACTTGCGGGGGATTGGCATTGCCGGCAGCGCCTCGGACCACGCCGTGCGTCTGGCCATGTTGGCGCAAGCGTGCGGCCTGGATGGGGTGGTGTGCTCCGCCTGGGAAGCCGCGCGGCTGAAAACCGATTGCGGCGCGGATTTCGCGCTGGTGACCCCGGGGATCCGCCCCGCCGGCAGCGACGCGGGAGATCAGCGCCGGGTGATGACGCCGCTGCAGGCGCAGCAGGCGGGCGTGGATTATATGGTGATCGGACGTCCTATTACCCAGGCCGCCGATCCTGCGGCCGCCCTGGCGGCGATTTTGCAAGAACTGCAAGCCGGAGGTGCCGATGTCTGATGCAAACCGGCTAGTGTATTCCACCGACGGCGGGCGCATTAAAACGGAGGAGGCGCCCGCGCCGCGTGCGTCAGGGGACGGCATTGTGCGCCTGCAGCGGCAAAGGAGCGGCCGAAAAGGCAAAGGCGTATGTCTGATTACCGGCCTCGATTGGGATGACGCGGCGTTGCAGTCTCTTGCCAGCGAGCTGAAAAAGAAATGCGGCACCGGCGGGGCAGTGAAAGACGGCGTCATTGAGATTCAGGGCGATGATCGCGATAGGTTAAAACAGCTTTTAGAAGCGCGGGGTCTGAAGGTCAAGCTGGCGGGCGGTTGAAGGAATGCGCCTAGCCTAAGCTGCTCGCCACACCGCGTGAGATAACGGTGTGGCGGCGCAGGATTAACGGACAACGGACATCAATCTACCTGATGGCCAATGATCCCGCCGACGGCGGCGCCGCCGATAGTGCCAAGACCACTGCCGTGGGTCAGGACCGAGCCGCCGATAGCGCCGGCGCCAGCGCCGATGGCGGTGTTGCGATCGCGTTTCGACCAATTCGAGCACGCGCTCAGCGATAAAGCCAGGGTAACCGCCAGCGCCGCGGCGGCCATGCGTTTAGAGGTTGAGCTCATCATCACGTTCTCCATATCCAGCTGTTATATTGAATTACCTTGAAATAATTATAGACTTATTCGCAACATTTAGCTTGTTTGGCGATTAATGATGATCTTTTAATAATCAATTGTTTACACCTTTTCCAAAGGTTAAATAATCCGAAATTTCCCTCCTGAACCCTGGCTGATACGTTTCCTAGCGTCCCGATAGCAGAACCACGCCCGATCTTCAGCCGGTTTACCCATACCGGAGCCGCACGCCGGACCGGACAATAGCCTTATCTTGGGATAAGGAGAACGCCATGCTAAACAGTCTGAAACAACAGGTGTTGGAGGCGAATCTGGCGCTGCCGCAGCATCAGCTGGTTACCTTTACCTGGGGTAATGTCAGCGCGGTGGATCGGGAAAACGGCCTGATGGTGATTAAACCGTCCGGCGTCGATTATAGCGCCATGACCGTAGACGACATGGTGGTGGTGGAACTGGCGAGCGGCCGGCGGGTGGAAGGGCGGTGCAAACCCTCATCCGACAGCGATACTCACCGGGCTCTGTATTTGGCGTTCGAGGCGTTGGGCGGCATTGTGCATACCCATTCCCGCCATGCCACCATCTGGGCGCAGGCGGGGCGGGATATTCCCGCCTGGGGCACGACCCATGCCGACTATTTCTATGGCGCGATCCCCTGTACCCGGCTGATGACCGATGATGAGATTAATGGTCGTTATGAATGGGAAACCGGACAGGTCATTGTGGAGACTTTTCGGCACCGGGAGCTCAGTCCTGCGACGGTGCCCGCAGTGCTTGTTAACGCCCACGGGCCTTTTGCCTGGGGCAGCGACGCGGCAAATGCGGTGCACAATGCCGTGGTGCTGGAAGAAATTGCTTACATGGGGATTTTTTCCCGCCAGCTCAGCCCAGAGCTACCGGCGATACAGCGCAGCCTGCTGGTGAAACATTATATGCGCAAGCACGGCAAAGATGAATCACCCCGGATAAATTAGAGTCTATACTTTAAAAGTGGAGGTCTCTATGACAACGACCAAACGTTACTCTCCGGAAGTCCGTGAACGGGCAGTTAATCTAGTGCTGGAAACTCAGCATGAGCA
>NZ_FRDB01000225.1 GCF_900143145.1 Candidatus Sodalis sp. SoCistrobi | reverse complement strand
CATAGGTATCTACACATTTATCGTGATACCTGTTATTACTTTGCAGAATGATTTCAACCTATCTGTTGGCGGGATTGACTCTCGCCTTACCCGCCGATATCAGACGCTGGTTAAACAGCATATGACGCCCGCGGCTCTTCTTGCTTCTGCGGTTAAAGACCTCGCAAGTGCTCAAAAATCAACTTTCGCAACTACCCAAGCTGTCTGGCGTTTTCTGAATAATAAGCGAATTAGCTTCAGTCAACTCAATGAGCCAATTATTTCGCTAGCACTTGAGCAAATTTCGCTTAGCCCGCATCCATACGCTCTCGTTGTTCATGATTGGTCACGTTTACAATTTCTTTACCATCATGCCAAATACGGACGCTTAAAAATGACGCACGGTGGCGATGTTGGATATGAACTTCAAAGCAGCTTGCTGGTTGATGCTGGCACGGGTTTGCCAATAGCGCCTCTATCTCAGACACTTACCGATGCAACCGGTTGTCATTCAACGTTGGCGGAAGGACTGTCCGAACGGCAGACACATATGGACGCCTTGACGACCGATATTGCCCGTGTGGAATCGCTTAATATAGGTAAAAAGCTGATTCATATAATTGATAGAGAGGGTGACTCTATTGGACATATGCGGACGTTGAGTACTCAAGGAATATGCTGGCTTATCCGAGGAAAAGAAGGACATGGTGCAGAGTGGCAAGGTAATTCATTGAAAATTGGTGAGATTGCTGCTCTTCTGCCATACAACGGATGCGGACAGGTAGACTGGAAAGGGAAAAAAGCTGATATGGAAATCAGTGAAACCTCGATAGTCATAACCCGAGCTGCGCAGCAGAAGCGTAAAGATAAAGAAACCGGCCGCCGCATAAAAATCCAACCTGGAGAGCCTCTGACGGTCAGATTGGTTGTTGTTCGGCTTACGGATGATCTCGGTAATGTGGTGGGACGCTGGACGCTGCTTACAAACGTTTGCAGCGAGATCACCTGCGAGGAAGTAGCTCGTTGGTATTACTGGCGCTGGAATATTGAATCATTTTTTAAGTTGCTGAAAGGTGCCGGACATGACGTAGAAACATGGCTTCAGCGCAGCGCGCCAGCCGTACTACGCAGGTTGTTAATAGCCAGTATGGCTGCTGTTCTGGTATGGCGGCTGCAACGCGCTGAAGGAGAAGAAAATGCGGCAGCCCGCCAGCTGATATGTCGCTTGTCAGGACGACAGCAAAAGCGAGGCCGCAGAGAGAGCGCTCCTGCTCTGCTCGCTGGCCTATCCATCTTGTTGAATACACTAAAATTATTATCGGAATATAGTCTGGAAGAACTTACTCATTTAGCGAGAGTTGCTCTTAAGCCTCCTCCCTGATGTGTAGATACCTATGCAGCCAGGGCGGGTAATTGTGCGCGTGATATCATTGCAATGCACGTTACTCGGCTGTGCAAGGGGGTCTGACTATCGGCGCGCCGAATTCTCCCTGACGCACCGCTATTGTTGTTCAACGAGCTGGCATATTTGATTTCTTCAGAATTGAGCCTTTGTTATCTTCATCTCCTCACGCTTCCCGTTTAAAAGAACGTAGCTAATAACGAAGCCAAATTACACTATTTCGACCCTGAGTTAATATATTTCATTGACGCTTAATGAGTGATTAATACGCAAGAATAATCTGTTATGGCGGGTTAATTCTCTGCTGATGGGACAGGCCGTCTCACACTCACATTAAACAATCAAGGAGGATTGATATAATGTTGCCTATTTTTGTCTGGGAATATCGCTATAAATTAGCGTCATGGCGTTATTTTTTTCCTGTAATGGATGGAACTAAGAATAACGGACCAGGCCACATTATTGCCGCCAGGGAAATGTCGATTCAGCGCGAGCATAAAGTCTGCGCAGGGGGTTTAACGCTGGTCAGGTTAATATCGCCGGGAACCAAGACCCGCTTGCTGGTATTTGTACCCACTGCGAGCAGGCTGTGGGTACCGATAGCGGCTACGCCGTCCCGCAAAGAAGGAGGGAACATGGCGTCAGCCGAAATGCCGCCGGCGCCGCGCGATGCGGTGTTAACGCTGACGCCAGTCGGGTCAAGGGCTGCATCGGTACGGGACGTACCGCTCGAAGTAGAGCGAGGCGACAATACTCTGTTATCCGGCTCGGACGCGCCTGGCGGGAAGCCATCGGCCGGCGGGAAGAAGAGGCCAACGCATCTGGTGCGGCGCCGGCGCGCCAGCGACACCGACGGGGTGCCGGCGTGCGCGCTGAGCCTTGAGCAGCAGGATTATTGGCTGCGCCTTGGCGATAGAAAACGCCAGTTTGCGGCGTTCATCGCTCAGCATGCTGACATACTGGCGCCATCAAACGCCCACAATGCGTCGCCGGGAGAGGTGCAAAAGGAGAATGAGCCACAAACACCGGCGCAAAAACAGCGCGCCATGCTGGCCGAACGGGAGCCCTGGTTGCATGTTCACGGACTGTCCCAAGAGGGTGGAGAGCATCGCGATGAACGTAATCAGCACTACGTGATTAAATTGCTAAATAAAAAATCGGCACATCACCTGCCTGGCAAACAATTTCTCGACAAACTCGATGTGAGCGTCGAGCTGAGCGTGACATTTATTGTCGGGGAGCCGCCGGACCTGCAGTATTACGTCGCGAACCGCAAAGAGGTCAGCCTGCGACAAGTTTTGACCGGCGATGTGCTGCGCGACATGAAACGCCAACGGGTTGCCGCAGACCGTAAGGTGCGTATTGAAAAACTGTTATTAACCGATCCTCACGGCGTATTGGATGCGCATTTTCTCCAGATCATGGCCGAGAAGGCTAAAGAAGCGTTTATTTTTGATTTGCACCCCGAATTACAAGCGCAATTACAGGAAGTGATTGATAGCAGCGAAATTGAAAATGCTTATTATACCATGGCCAAAAACAGGCTGGCTTGTGCGTTATTACCGCTGCTGGGGGAGCGAGAGCATAACGCGGTGGCGGGATTGGCGCAAAAATGGATGGATAATCAGCTAACCGAGCAGCTGGTAACGCTGCATCAGGGAGGCAAGCATATTCAGGTGCCGGAAATGGTGGCGTTAATTGAAGCCAGCGGCGGCATGCTCATTTCGCTCTCTAATGGCAGAATTTATTTATGGACCCCTGATGATACGTCAGCGGCGCTGAGGGCCTTCATACACGGTCATCTTTCGCTCGGTCAAAGACAGTCGCTCATCGGCTTACCCTTTGCCGCCACCGTGGATCCACACACCTGCCGGATAGTGCCGCCGCTCTCTTTTAGCGCCAGCCAGAATATTTGGCAGGCGTTAAAACAATTGGATCACGATAAAATGGCCGAGCATCTGCATGAATATGTCCAACAGCAGCGCCAGGCTTATCAGCAACAGCACCAGATAAAGGAGGATCCGCATCATGTCGCCCAGCAGGTCTTGATGTATGGCGGTCTGGCGTTGTCGGTTCTGGCATTATTTTTCAGCGGCGGTTCGGCCGTCGTGTGCGCTTCATTTATGTTGGCGAATCTTGGCATTGGCGCCGTCAGTTGTGGTTTGTATGTTCATACCGCGCTTACGGCAGATGACCTAGCGCTAAAAAAACACGCTTGGTCGAACGCGTTATTGAGCCTGCTCTTCACCGCGTTGGGCGGAGCGGCAGACGGCTATCAAGTCATGCGCGCGGCGGGCAGCCGCGGTAGCCAGGTGTTGTTCAATACCTATCTCTCGCTGCATGATGCGCTCAAAGCGGGCCAATCCCGGCTCTCTCTCGCCTCGGTGGCAGAAACGTTTATTAAAACCGACGCGCGCGGCCGGGCGATTATCCTGGTTGAGAGTTTGATAAAAGAGGGAAAGGATAATCTGCGCCAATTTGGTTTTAGCAGCACTGAGGCCATGTTACGTATCAATCAGATTACCGGTCGCATTAATTTTCATCATTATCTATCCTTGCGCTCCTTAGGTCAGAGCCGCCGTTTTTTCCGCGATCTGGTGGTCATTACCGGGCGTCAGGCGTTGAAAATGGTGCCGCGTGGCTATGAATTGGCGGCGTTCAGCCATGCCGGCGAACGGGCCGAATTGATGTTTATCAGTCTCGGTGAAGGCCGGTTCGGCGGATATCAGTTAGCGCCGCTTAAAGGCGATCAGGCGTTAGAGAATGTGTGGGGAACGGTCAGGCTGGACGATTTTTGAATAACCCCGAGTTTATTAGAGAGTAATTTTGGCAATACTACGCCGCTTCCTCTGATGCTAATTGCAAAGCGTAATAGTTCATTTCGGCTTCAGTAGGAGGGATGTAACCCAGCCGCCCGAGCAGCCTTCTGTTGTTGTACCAGTCCACCCAGTCCAGCGTGGCCAACTCCACTTCCGTCCGGTTTTTCCAGCTCCCGCGGTGGATAACCTCCGTTTTGTACAACCCGTTGATACTCTCTGCCATCGCATTATCGTAGGAGTCGCCG
>NZ_FRDB01000003.1 GCF_900143145.1 Candidatus Sodalis sp. SoCistrobi | reverse complement strand
TCGGTAATGCCTTCAAATAGTTGACTTTTGTGATATTCTGCCTCTATTTGAGGTTTCCACGTGGTTACAGTTTCTGTTCATTGTCCTCGCTGCCATTCAGATGAAATTTATCGACATGGCCTTAGTCCAACTAAGCGCGAACGCTTCCGGTGTCAGTGCTGTCACCGTGTATTCCAGCTTACCTACCGCTATGAAGCGCGAAAGCCGGGAGTTAAAGAGCAGATCGTTGATATGGCCTTCAACGGTGCCGGTGTTCGCGATACCGCTAGAACGTTGAAAATCGGCATCAACACGGTCATCCGGGCTTTAAAAAGCTCTCGCCCCGCCGGATAACGTCTTCTCCCGTTGCTCACGCCGATGTCGCCCTTATCTGTGAACTTGATGAGCAATGGAGCTTCGTTGGCAGTAAGGCGCTACAGCACTGGCTCTGGTACGCTTACAATACCAAAACGGGCGGCGTTATAGCCTACACTTTTGGCCCCCGAACCGATGAGACCTGCCGTGAATTGCTGGCTCTGTTGACGCCGTTCAACATCGGCATGATTACCAGTGACAACTGGGGCAGCTATGCAAGAGAGGTGCCGAAGCAGAAACATCTGACTGGCAAGATCTTCACGCAACGTATAGAGCGCAATAACCTGACGCTCCGTACCCGCATTAAACGCATAGGTATCTACACATCAGGGAGGAGGCTTAAGAGCAACTCTCGCTAAATGAGTAAGTTCTTCCAGACTATATTCCGATAATAATTTTAGTGTATTCAACAAGATGGATAGGCCAGCGAGCAGAGCAGGAGCGCTCTCTCTGCGGCCTCGCTTTTGCTGTCGTCCTGACAAGCGACATATCAGCTGGCGGGCTGCCGCATTTTCTTCTCCTTCAGCGCGTTGCAGCCGCCATACCAGAACAGCAGCCATACTGGCTATTAACAACCTGCGTAGTACGGCTGGCGCGCTGCGCTGAAGCCATGTTTCTACGTCATGTCCGGCACCTTTCAGCAACTTAAAAAATGATTCAATATTCCAGCGCCAGTAATACCAACGAGCTACTTCCTCGCAGGTGATCTCGCTGCAAACGTTTGTAAGCAGCGTCCAGCGTCCCACCACATTACCGAGATCATCCGTAAGCCGAACAACAACCAATCTGACCGTCAGAGGCTCTCCAGGTTGGATTTTTATGCGGCGGCCGGTTTCTTTATCTTTACGCTTCTGCTGCGCAGCTCGGGTTATGACTATCGAGGTTTCACTGATTTCCATATCAGCTTTTTTCCCTTTCCAGTCTACCTGTCCGCATCCGTTGTATGGCAGAAGAGCAGCAATCTCACCAATTTTCAATGAATTACCTTGCCACTCTGCACCATGTCCTTCTTTTCCTCGGATAAGCCAGCATATTCCTTGAGTACTCAACGTCCGCATATGTCCAATAGAGTCACCCTCTCTATCAATTATATGAATCAGCTTTTTACCTATATTAAGCGATTCCACACGGGCAATATCGGTCGTCAAGGCGTCCATATGTGTCTGCCGTTCGGACAGTCCTTCCGCCAACGTTGAATGACAACCGGTTGCATCGGTAAGTGTCTGAGATAGAGGCGCTATTGGCAAACCCGTGCCAGCATCAACCAGCAAGCTGCTTTGAAGTTCATATCCAACATCGCCACCGTGCGTCATTTTTAAGCGTCCGTATTTGGCATGATGGTAAAGAAATTGTAAACGTGACCAATCATGAACAACGAGAGCGTATGGATGCGGGCTAAGCGAAATTTGCTCAAGTGCTAGCGAAATAATTGGCTCATTGAGTTGACTGAAGCTAATTCGCTTATTATTCAGAAAACGCCAGACAGCTTGGGTAGTTGCGAAAGTTGATTTTTGAGCACTTGCGAGGTCTTTAACCGCAGAAGCAAGAAGAGCCGCGGGCGTCATATGCTGTTTAACCAGCGTCTGATATCGGCGGGTAAGGCGAGAGTCAATCCCGCCAACAGATAGGTTGAAATCATTCTGCAAAGTAATAACAGGTATCACGATAAATGTGTAGATACCTATGCTTCAGGGGCCAGGCTTTCATTGGTCGTTAGCAGATTAAAACTAGGTTTAAAATGAATAAAAACAATAAATTAAGACTAACATGGATTAGTTTCTTCTCCTATGGTCTCACGGGCGCGTTGGTTATCGTCACCGGCGTGGTGCTGGGTAACATCGCCGACTACTTCCAGTTACCCGTTTCACGTATGAGTAATACCTTCACGTTCCTTAACTCCGGCATTTTAGCGGCGATTTTCCTCAATGCCTGGCTGATGGAAATTATCCCGCTGAAACGGCAGTTAATGTTCGGTTTTCTGCTGATGGTGCTGGCGGTGTTGGGGTTAATGAGCGGCCATAATCTGACGATATTCTCCCTGTCGATGTTTGTCCTAGGGGTGGTTAGCGGCATCACGATGTCCATCGGCACCTATCTGATCACCCATCTGTATGCGGGGCGGCAGCGCGGCTCGCGCCTGTTGTTTACCGACTCGTTCTTCAGTATGGCCGGTATGCTATTCCCCATGCTGGCCGGCGTGCTGCTAGCGCGCCATATTACCTGGTACTGGGTGTATGCCTGTATTGGCGGGGTGTATGTGGTGATTTTTGTTCTTACTCTGCTGTCCGATTTTCCGGTGCTGAAAGCGCGCGACGCCGACGCCACGGGTCAGCAGACGCCGCAAACACGCGAGTCCTGGGGTCCGGGCGTGGCGCTGCTGGCGCTGGCTGCGCTCTGTTATATTTTGGGCCAGCTCGGTTTTATCTCCTGGGTGCCGGAATATGCGACGTCGCGTTTCAATATGGATATTCAACAGGCCGGCGGCCTGGTAGGCAACTTTTGGACCGCTTATATGGTAGGGATGTGGGTTTTTAGCGCCCTACTGCGCTTCTTCGATTTGCAGCGTATCGTGACGGTGCTTGCGGCGCTGTCGGCGGCTTTCATGTATGGGTTTATCCACGCCGGCGATCCCGCTCTGTTGCCCTGGTGTTTACTGGCGCTGGGCTTTGTTTCCAGCGCGATTTATACCACGATCATTACGCTGGGCTCGCAGCAGACCCAGGTAACGTCGCCCAAGCTTATCAATTTTATCCTGACCTGTGGCACCATCGGCACCATGTTGACGTTTGTCGTTACCGGTCCTATTGTGGCCCGCTTCGGCGTTAGCGCGGCGCTGCAAACCGCCAACCTGTTGTATGCGGCGGTGTTTGTCCTGTGCTTGCTGCTGGGTTTTGTCAGTCGTCACCGTATCCATAGCCATAGCCAGGCGATCGGCTGATCGTCTAGGCCGGCTTGTTCCCCAAGCCGGCCTCTTCCCCCTTCTCCCCGCTAACGACAAACTGCCGGCCAGGGTGCGGGTTCTCCTGTCACGCCGACCGTGCCCGTGAGCCATCGCCGGGCGGCGCGGCGTTAATACAACTCAACATCAACTATTTGTTCACTCACCTTCATCATGTCATAGTGGTTTCGCGCGCCTTAGAGGGTGGATAGTCTGACTCGCAATCGTTTGCGCAGTTAGCTCTGCTTCCGGCCGCCGCCGGGAAGCTCGTCCAGATGCCGCGTGCGCCGTCAGCCGTCGCGGGGTCCACGATGTCCCCGCGCGCACACACGTTTACCCTTTCCCTGTCTATAAGGATTTTGTGACCATGACCGGAGCTTCCCCTGCCGTTTCTCGCGCCCCGTTGTTATTGGCGGCGCTGATTGGAGCCAATCTGTTCAGCTGGACCTGGGCGCTGTTGGCTTTCGGACAGAATAGCGCCCTCATCGCCGCCAGCCTGCTCGCCTGGAGCTACGGCCTGCGCCATGCGGTCGATGCCGACCATATCGCCGCTATCGACACCGTGACCCGCCAATTGATGCAGCAGGGCCAGCGCCCGACGGGAGTAGGCGCATTTTTTTCCCTGGGGCATTCTACAATCGTCATTCTGGCCACCTTCGCTATCGCGCTAACGGCCTCCGCCTTTCGGGCCCATATGGGCTGGCTGCATACCTACGGCGGTCTGATAGGATCCGCCGTTTCCAGCGGTTTTTTGCTGCTGATGGCGCTGAGCAATCTCCTTATTCTTAAAGGCATATGGCGCCGGTTCCGCCGGCTCAAGCAGGGAAACGGCGCGGCGCCCGAGGAGCCGCTGGGGGGCGGGCTGATGTACCGCCTGTTTGGCGCATTGATCCGGTTAACGCGCAAAAGCTGGCATATGTACTTGGTGGGTTTTTTATTCGGGCTGGGGTTTGATACCGCGACCGAGGTGGGTCTATTGGGCTTGTCCGCCGCCGGTGCATCGGCGGGTATCGCTATCTGGTCGATAATGATCTTCCCGGCGCTGTTTGCCAGCGGCATGGCGCTGGTGGACACCCTGGATAATCTGATGATGATTAACGCCTATGGTTGGGCGCTGAATAAGCCGCAACGCAGGCTTTATTACAATATGACCGTCACTGCTACCTCGGTGCTGGTGGCGCTGTTCATCGGCGGACTCGAGGCGGCAGGGCTGCTGGCGGAAAAGTTTGATCTGCAGGGCGCCCCCTGGCGGCTGGTCGCCTCACTTAATGATCAGTTGGGCAACGCCGGTTTTGTGGTGATTGGACTGTTTGCCGTGTGCTGGGGAATATCGGTGCTTAATTACCGCTGGCGGCGCTACGATCAGTTGCCTATCTGACAAAACCGCACACCCGGATTGGCGCGTTGAATTTCGCATCAGCACAGAGAGACCACGATTGGCACCGTCGCGCCTGAAGGCGCGCGAAGCCCGGCGATGGCGCCGTCAACCCCGGGTGCCCGGCGCGGGCGATAATCTTGCCCGGCGATGGCGCCTTCAGCCCCGGGCGCCCAGCATGGCCGGTATTCTTGCCCGACGATGGCGCCGTCAACCCCGGGCGCCCAGTATGGCCGGTATTCTTACCCAACGCGGAGACCTTGCAGGCCAGACGCCCTGCCGCATCCGCTGTGGTCGTCTTTAGCGCCGACCGGCGCGCCAGCGCGGGTGTAGCGTCTCGTTGTAGCGATGAATGTCGTCGCGCGTCAAACCGATGTCCCGCAGTTGATCGTTACTGAGGCCGAGTAAGATACGTTTGTCGCGCCGGTAAAGCCGCCAGCGGCGAAGCCGCGCCCAGAGACGGCGCACAAAGCCTGACCGACCCACAGCGGCCGGGCAAACGGCGGGGTCAGATTGCGCCATAAGTAAGGCGGTAGAGTATTCCGGTGGCGTTTTCATCATAGCTCCTGTGGCTGAGGGACAGGGCTATGATGGAAGATTGCCTCAATACGGTACAGATTCAGAAAGGCACTATTTTAAGCATACAGATTGAGATTATTTCATCTATAATGGTATTCTTAAGTACGATCTGTACCGGTTTTTCCGCTGACACGGCCATCTGTATGAGGCAACTATGACCCGCTACCATCATCTGGCCGACATCATCGGCGAACGCATTGAACAAGGGCTGTACAACCGCGGCCAGCGCCTGCCCTCGGTGCGCGCGCTGAGCGTGGAACATGGCGTAAGCATCAGCACCGTACAGCAGGCCTATCGCGTGCTCGAACACCGCCAGTTGATTACCGCCCGCCCCAAATCCGGCTATTTCGTCTGTCAGCAGCACGGACTGCCGGCACTGCCGGAAATGTGCCGGCCCGCGCAGCGACCGGTGGAGATTTCGCAATGGGACCTGGTGCTGCAACTGACCCGCACCCGCAGCGCCCGCGACGTCATTCATTTAGGGCCCGGCGTACCTGACGTTACCGCCACCACCCTGAAACCGCTGCGAACCCTGATGAGTCGCGTGGCGCTGCACCCGGACCTGCGCAGCATGCATTATGATGAACTGAGCGGCTCCGCGCCGCTGCGCGAGCAGATCGCGCGGCTGATTATAGACAGCGGCAGCCACGTAGCGCCGGAAGGGATCATCATCACCACCGGCTGTCACGAAGCGTTGTCTATCGCCATTCATGCGCTATGCCGGCCGGGGGATATTGTGGCGGTAGACTCACCCAGCTTTCACGGCGTCACGCAAATCCTGAAGGGTTTCGGCATGAAAGCGCTGGAAATCCCTACCGATCCCCTGACCGGTATCAGTCTGGAGGCGCTGGAACTGGCCCTCGAACAGTGGCCAATCAAAGCTATCCAACTGACGCCCAACTGCAATAATCCGCTGGGCTATATCATGCCGGACGCCCACAAGGTGGCGTTATTGACGCTGGCGCAACGTTACGATACGCCGATCATTGAAGACGATGTTTATGCCGATCTGGCCTATCACTACCCCCGGCCGCGGACGATAAAATCCTTTGACGAAGATGGCCGGGTGCTGCTGTGCAGTTCATTTTCCAAAACGCTGGCGCCGGGATTGCGTATCGGCTGGATCGAGCCAGGGCGCTATATGGAGCAGGTACTGCACATGAAATATATCGGCACCGGCGCCACCGCCACGCAGCCGCAGCTGGCCATCGCCGAATTTCTGCGTCAGGGGCACTACCTCAAGCACGTGAGCCGGATGCGCGCCCGCTATCAGCTTAATCGCGACATTATGACGGAGTGGGTGCAGCGGTATTTTCCGGCAGGAACCCGGATAAGCCGACCGCAGGGGGGATTTCTGCTGTGGATAGAGTTGCCGCCGGCGTTTGATACCGTGCGGCTGAACCGTCAATTGGAAAACAAGGGCGTACAGGTGGCGGTGGGACCGATTTTCTCCGCCTCCGGGAAATACCGCCACTGCCTGCGCCTCAATTATGCCAACCGCATGACACCGGCTATCGAGGCCGCGGTAAAATGCATCGGCGAAACGGTGGCACAGCAGCTGGAGGCCTGCGCCAAGCTGAACCCGGCGGCGGAAACGGCGCAGGACGAGCAGTAACACCCCACCGCTCAGCGGAAATCCACACTCTCCGGCTGCGTTAAATACAGTCGCGATGGCGATGACGGGGTTTCCGCGATCACCTGCCCGTGACGGATAACGTAGCGCGGCGGCGTCTGGCGCCTTATGGCGTCGAAACCGTTTTCCGCCGGCAGGATCAGTAAATTGGCCCGATAGCCGCATTTGATGCCGTAATCGCTCAGGTTGAGCGTTCGCGCGCTATTAGTGGTAATCAGGTTCAACCCTTTATTGATCTGCTCATATCCCATCAGCTGGCATACGTGCAGGCCCATATGCAGCACCTGCAACATATTGCCGGTGCCGAGAGGGTACCAGGGGTCAAACACATCATCATGGCCGAAGCAAACATTTATCCCTTGCGCCAGCATTTCTTTCACCCGGGTGACGCCGCGGCGCTTGGGATAATCATCAAAACGGCCCTGCAAATGAATATTCACCAGCGGATTGGCGACGAAATTGATGCCTGAGAGTTTCAGCAGGCGGAACAGCCGCGCGGTATAGGCGCCGTTATAGGAATGCATGGCGGTGGTATGACTGGCGGTGACCCTGCCGCCCAGCCGGGCCTCCAGCGCCAGCGTCGCCACGGTTTCCACAAAGCGCGATTGTTCGTCATCGATCTCGTCGCAGTGGACGTCCACCAGCTTGTCGTACTTTTGCGCCAGCGCAAAGGCTTTATGCAACGACGCGATGCCATACTCGCGGGTAAATTCATAATGAGGAATGGCGCCGACCACATCGGCACCCAGCCGCAACGCTTCCTCTAACAAGGCTTCGCCGTCTGGAAAAGACAGGATCCCTTCCTGGGGAAACGCCACCAACTGCAAATCCACCCACGGCGCCGCTTCCTGCTTGACTTCCAGCAGCGCTTTCAGCGCCGTCAGTGAGGGGTCGGAGACATCCACGTGGCTGCGTACGTGCTGAATACCGTTGGCGATCTGCCATTTCAGCGTCTGCCAGGCGCGGGTTTTGACGTCTTCATGGGTCAGGGTCGTTTTGCGCTCGGCCCAACGGGCAATGCCCTCAAACAGCGTACCGGACTCGTTCCAGCGCGGGTCACCGGCGGTCTGCGTGGTATCCAGATGGATGTGGGGTTCGACAAACGGCAGTATCGCCAATCCGCCCTCGGCATTAAGGACGCCTTCGCCGTCCTGCTGACCGTGATTTTGCGGCGCCAGACGGCGGATGACTCCCTGCTCGAGGGTGATTTGCCATAAACCTTCACGCCAGGGCAGCCGGACGTGACTGATGGTATGCAGCAGGGGATTCGGCACAGGTTACCTCGCTTTTATCAGGGGCCTGCATGATAGATAGCGTAACCGCGGCAGAATAACAACCGCATATAATTCATTACCTTTGCCGGGAGTCGCGGAAAAAGCGTGGTGACGCGAAGCGCGGCCCGGCCTATCAAGATCAGGCCCGGCACGCGTAGGGTATAAATGACTCAGGGTTTGGCGACAAAGCCGACGGCTTCATAGACCTTGGCCAAGGTTACGCTGGCTTGAGCGCGGGCTTTTTCCGCCCCGTCCCGTAACACTTGATTCAAATAAGCTTCGTCGGCGCGCAGGGCGTAGTAACGAGCCTGCAACGCGGTCAGCATTTCCGACACCGCATCGGCCACGGCGGATTTCAGATGGCCGTACATTTTGCCGGCAAACGCCTGTTCCAGCTCCGCCACCGGCGTACCGGTCACGCAGGACAAAATATCCAGCAGGTTGGAGACGCCGGGTTTCGCCATCGGATCATAGCGCACCACCGGCGGTTCGTCGGAGTCGGTTACCCCGCGTTTGAGCTTCTTAACCACGGATTTGGGATCTTCGAGCAGGGTGATGACGTTATTACGGTTATCATCGGATTTCGACATCTTTTTTGTCGGATCCAGCAGCGACATCACGCGCGCGCCGGATTTGGGAATAAACGGTTCAGGAATGGTGAAGATCTCGCCATACAGCGCGTTAAACCGTTTGGCGATATCGCGGCTCAGCTCCAAATGCTGTTTCTGATCTTCCCCGACCGGCACCTGGTTGGTCTGATAAAGCAGAATATCTGCCGCCATCAGCACCGGATAATCAAACAGCCCGGCATTGATATTTTCGGCGTAACGGGCCGATTTATCCTTGAACTGGGTCATCCGGCTCAGCTCACCGAAATAGGTATAGCAGTTCAGCAACCAGCCCAGTTGGCTATGCTCCGGCACATGGGACTGAATGAAAACCGTACTTTTAGCCGGATCGATACCGCTGGCCAGATACAGCGCCAGAACGTCCAGCGTTGCCTTACGCAGCTGCTGGGCATCCTGACGGGCGGTGATGGCATGCAGGTCGACGATGCAATAAATACAGTCATACTCATCCTGCATGCTGACCCACTGACGCAGCGCACCCATATAGTTGCCAATGGTCAGTTCCCCTGACGGCTGCGCGCCGCTGAATACGATGGGCTTACTCATTTTAAACGGTCCTGATTAACGAAAGGTGGCAGCCCGAGCACGGGCAAAAGATCGGCAAAACGGTCCAGAACGTAATCCGGGTGGCTCAGCGTGATCGCTTCACCATAGTTATAGCCATAGGTCATGCCGGCGCTTGGGCAACCGGCGGCTTTGGCCGCGAGGATATCATTGCGCGAATCGCCGACGAACAGCAGCTCACGGGCATAAAGCCCCAAATGTCCGAGCACCAAATACAGCGGCGCGGGATGCGGCTTTTTGGCCGTCACATCATCGCCGCCGATAATCAGCGCAAAATGGCGCTCGATGCCGAGCGAGGCCAGCAACGGTGCGACAAAGGGGGTGGGCTTATTGGTCACCACCGCCATCGGCAGCCCCCGAAGCGCCAACTGCGCCAACGTCTGTGCGACCTCGGGAAACAGCGAACTGCCCGCTGCCACCGTCGCGGCATAATGTTCATCGAAGCGCAGACGGGTGGCGCGTTGTAACGCGGCATCCGGCTCGGCATCGGTAGCCCAGCGCAGCGCGCGCGCCACCAGCACATCGGCGCCGTTGCCGATCCAGGTGGCAATGCGCGCCAGACCGGCCTGGGGCAGTCCCTGCTCTGACAGCGTCCGATCAAGCGCGGCCGTTAAGCCGGGGGCGCTGTCGGTCAACGTGCCGTCAAGATCGAATGCGATACCGCGGATAGGCTGTTCTTCACGCATTCCCCGCCGCTCCCGCTAATGCCTGACGCATGGCGTCGATAACGGTTCGGTAGTCCGGCTGGCTGAATATGGCGGAGCCGGCGACGAACATATCGGCGCCCGCAGCGGCGATAGCGCCGATGTTATCCACTTTAACGCCGCCGTCCACCTCAAGCCTGATATCCCTGCCGCTGCGATCGATAATCTGACGCGCCTGGCGCAATTTATCCAGGGTCGAGGGCAGGAAAGACTGGCCGCCAAAGCCGGGATTGACCGACATCAGCAAAATGACATCAAGCTTATCCAGCACATACTCAAGGCAGCTCAGCGGCGTGGCGGGATTAAAGACCAGCCCGGCTTTGCAGCCGTGCTTCTTGATGAGCTGCAGTGAGCGGTCAACATGCTCCGACGCCTGCGGGTGGAAGGTAATGTAACTGGCGCCGGCGGCGGCGAAATCCGGCATCAGGCGATCGACCGGCTTGACCATCAAATGCACATCAATGGGGGCGGTAATGCCATAGTTACGCAGCGCTTTAAGCACCATCGGCCCCATGGTGAGATTCGGAACATAATGATTATCCATCACATCAAAATGCACCACGTCCGCCCCGGCGGCTAACACCCGGGCGGTATCTTCACCCAGGCGGGCAAAATCCGCGGAAAGGATGGAAGGGGCGATTAAAAAGTTTTTCATCCGGTCTCCCGTCAGTTACGGTCAGTCTGCGGCGGGACGGCCCCGCTCAGAGATATAACGCCAGCAGTTCACTTACGCTGCTGCGCCCGAAGATATTGCTGCTGATGGTGCGGCGCGCCGTGACATGATGCAGCACCGCATCGCCATACCATTGCCGTGTCAGCGCGGTATCGTGATTGGAAATCAGCACCGGTACCCGGCTTTCGCGAGCCAGCTGGCTGGCGAGGCGCGCCAGGTTCTGCTGTTCGGTCAAACTAAAGCTGTTGGTATGGTATGCCGTAAAGTTTGCGGTGGTCGAAAGCGGCACATAGGGCGGATCACAATATACCACCGAACCCGGTACGGCGCGGGATAGCGTTTGTTGGTAGTGCTCACAGACAAACACCGCCCGGCTGGCCTTCTCGGCAAACCGGTAAAGTTCTAACTCTGGAAAATACGGCTTTTTATAGCGGCCGAAAGGAACGTTGAACTCACCGCTCAGGTTATATCGGCACAGGCCGTTGTAGCAATGCCGGTTGAGATAAAGAAACAGTACCGCGCGCCGATGGGCGTCCGTGCAGAGATTAAACTCGCTGCGCAGCAGGTAATACACCTCAGAGATGTTGGCGTCAGCGGCAAATAATGCCCGGGCGTCGCGGATAAAGTCGTTCGGGCGCTCTTTAACGATATTGAACAGATTGATGAGATCACTGTTGATATCGGCGAGGATGTATCGATCGTAATCGGTATTGAGAAACACCGAACCGGCGCCGACAAAAGGCTCTATCAAACAATCACCCGCCGGCAGGTGACGGCGAATAACCTCAATTAGCGGATACTTGCCGCCGGCCCATTTTAAAAACGCGCGGTTCTTCTTCATGCCTTCGCTACTTACTCACACTCTTCAGAGCCGCGGATTGTACCCTGTTTACCATAGCGCTACAGCGCTATCTTCAGGAACGCTTAATTAATTTTGGTCCTTTTTAACCTGACCGATTTGTCGCGCCCAGGGTTTTTTGGCCTGCACATCGGCAGGCAGTTGCGCCACCGCGTTTTTCGCCTGCGACAGCGAAGGATAAACCCCATTCACCAGCACATACCAGGGCTTGCCGTCACGGCGGGTCTGATAAACCCAGTAGTGGCTCAGTTGCTGTTGGCGCGCATAGGCGTTAAGCGTCGCCGGCTGCGAAGCGCTGCTTAACTGCAGCGTGTAATAACCGGCGGGCGCAGATTGAATCGAACCCGCGGCGGCGCCACTGGACGCGGAAGACGCGGATGGCGCGGCGGCGCGAGAGCTGGCGGCCGCTTTCGGCGCGCTGGCGGTCTGGCGGCCGGCGCTGGGCACCATTGGCGTTTGTTTCGGCTCGCGGCGGACGGCGGCGGGCGCCTTCACCGGCGCGGTCGACGGCGCTTTGTGTTGCGCGCCGCCGCGGCTGCCCGGCGTCAGGGTGGCGGCCGCAGTGGGCAGAGTCGAAACCGGCCCCTGACCGTTCATTTGTGCGGCCACGCCGTTAACCTGGCTCCCCTGTTGCGACAAGGCATCGGCCATGTTGCCCGGTAATTCCACGCGTTGCTGCCCGCTCGGCGTGATCACCGGCGCGGCTTGCGTCGGCGTAGAGGCAATCTGCGGCGCGCTCAGCTCTTGCGGGGCCGACGCGCCGTTACTGCCGTTGACCGCCGCCGGCGCGCCGTTCTGTGCATTGTTTGCCGCCGGCGCGGCAGCGCCAGGCGAAGACGCACCGGCGTCAGCGCCGGAAGTCGAACCGGAGAGATCGATATTACGCTGACCGTTATTGTTCGCTCCCTGGCGATCTGAATCGGTGCGGGACGGTGATTTCAGCGCTGAACCGATGCTTATTACCAGCAACAACAGCACTAAAATGCCGATACCTATCATTAAATGCTGTCTGGATACCGGCACCTTCGGCACGGTAGGACCTTTCCGCTGGCGGGGGGGACGGCGATCGCTGCTATCGGGTCTCAGTTCGTCTTCCGACTTGAACTCATCCATATAAAACTCTCCGACTGAGAGGGGTTTTTCCCGCGCCAGAGCACGGGAAGGGTTTATCACAATAAACCGGCCTCGCCGACGCGCCCAAGCGCGCGGCCGGCCGGCTCAGGCCTGGCAATCCTTAATAGATGCCACCACCATATCATCAGCCACGCCGGTGCGCACTTGTGCATTGCCCAGCGTCACCGGCAGCACCAAACGCAGCCGGCCGGCGATGACTTTTTTATCGCGCATCATATGCGGCAGGTAATCTTCCGGCGCCATTTCCGCCGGGCCGCTCACCGGCAGGCCGGCCCGCTGCAGCAGCGCACTGACCCGTTGGGCATCGGCATCACTAAATTGACCAAGCCGACGCGCGGTGCGCACCGCCATCATCATGCCGGCGGCCACGGCTTCGCCATGCAGCCAGTTGCCATAGCCCATATGGGTTTCGATAGCGTGGCCGTAGGTGTGGCCGAGATTCAGCAGCGCACGCTGGCCCTGCTCGCGTTCATCGGCGGCCACGACGTCCGCTTTCAGCTCGCAGCAGCGGCGGATACAATAGGCCAGCGCCTGCGGCTCCAATGCCAGCAGTGCTTCAAGATTGACCTCAAGCCAGGCAAAAAACGCCGCATCAAGAATAATACCGTACTTGATGACTTCCGCCAGGCCCGAGGAGAGTTCCCGCTGCGGCAGCGTATTGAGGCAGTCCAAATCTATAACTACCGACGCCGGCTGATAGAAGGCGCCGATCATGTTCTTGCCGAGAGGATGATTGACTGCGGTCTTACCGCCCACAGACGAGTCGACCTGCGAGAGTAACGTGGTGGGTACCTGGATAAAACGCACGCCGCGCTGATAACTGGCGGCGGCGAAGCCGGCCAGATCGCCGATGACGCCGCCACCGAGCGCGATAATGGTAGTATCGCGGCCGTGGGGTTTGGCCAGCAGCGCGGTGAAAACCTGATCCAGCACCGTCAACGATTTGTTCTGTTCACCGTCGGGCAACACGACCCTATCGACCTTGACGCCGGCCTGGGTCAGCCGCTGGCACAGAGGTTCCAGATACAAAGGCGCGAGGCGGTCGTTGGTGACCAGCATGGCGCTATCGCCTCGCGTCAACGGCCAGAAAGACGCCGGATCATTGAATAATCCGGCGGCAATGGTAATCGGGTAGCTGCGCTCCCCTAATGTAACGGTAATCCTCTCCATGGGACGCTCAATGACCTTTTCGGCATCTCGTTAATTCAGATTAGCTGCTTTCCAGCATATTGATAATTTGGTTAGCAACAACCTTGGCGCTTTGTTCGTCGGTACGGATAGTGACGTCCGCTATTTCTTCATACAGCGGGTTACGCTCGCGAGCCAGCGCTTCAAGAACCTCGCGCGGCGGAGCTTCGACTTGCAACAGCGGGCGTTTCTTATCACGCTGCGTGCGGGCGAGCTGTTTTTCAATGGTGGTTTCGAGATAAACAACCACACCGCGGGCGGAGAGGCGGTTGCGTGTTTCGCGCGATTTCACGGAGCCACCGCCGGTAGCCAGCACAATCCCCTGCTTTTCGGTCAGTTCGTTGATGACTTTTTCTTCTCGATCGCGGAAGCCGTCTTCGCCTTCCACGTCAAATACCCAGCCTACATCAGCCCCGGTGCGTCGCTCAATCTCTTGATCAGAATCGAAAAACTCCATATTAAGTTGTTGAGCCAACTGACGACCAATAGTGCTTTTGCCGGCACCCATAGGCCCAACCAGAAAGATATTGCGTTTCTCTGCCATGTTTTTCGGTATTACTAAGATTATTCGTTAATGACAACCCGCCCCGCCAATCAAATTAGCGGCGGGACCTAAACTGAAACCTCATGAGCGTTAGTGCGAGAATCAGGCGAAAATTATCTCAACACTCCGGGTAGTTTGGCAACCGATTAAATCGATGCCCACACCGCAAGCAGGATCCCCGGTATCACCACCGGTAGGACATTTGACGCAAAATCAGCGTTGCTCAATGGGTTACCCTTGTAAGCGAAATCGCCGACAGCGTCAAATTGATAACGAAAAAAACGCATAAATTGTTGCCGCGTCCCCGCTTTTGTCCAATGCAAGGGCCGGTAGTCTATCCTGATATGCGAGTGGGCGTAATAAAAATAACTAATTCATGTTGTTTATAATTAGCTCGTTGGCGCTTAAATAACGCCCCTACCAGCGGGATATCGGCCAACAGCGGTACCCGATCGTGACTTCGCTGCTTCTGATGCTGGAATATGCCGCCGAGCACGATGGTTTCGCCGTCGGCAATCGTTACCTGGGTTTTGATCTCTTCCGTATCGATGGTAACGCTTTGACTGTCTCCTTGCTTGATGACACTGCCCGGCACATTCTGGCTCAGCCGTAAATCCAGCGTGATGCGCCCGTTGCGCAAAATGCGCGGCGTCACCTCCATACACAAAACCGCCTCCTTAAACTGGATAGAAGGGTGCTTGCCGTGCCCGCTGGTCATCGGATAGGGGATTTGCGCCCCCTGCTTGATGCTGGCGGTCTGCTGATGGGCGGTATAAAGGCGCGGACTCGCCAGAATATCCACTTTATTTTCTTGCTCCAGCGCGGTCAGTTCCAGCTCCAGCATCCGGCCGTTCAGGCGTGCCAACGGTAGCCCCATACGCGCCAAATGTCCGCCGACAGGCATTTTAGCGATCGCGCGCGCATCATCTTGCGTACTTTCCGCCGGATAACGCCAATTGACCCCGACTTCGCGCAGGTTTTCCCGGCTGATGGTGACAATATGGGCGGTAATCAGCACCTGCTCCAGCGGGACATCCCAAACGGCGATCCAATCGCCCACGGCGGCTAGCGCGGAGGCGGTATCGCGCAGCACCAGCGAATTGGTGCGCTTATCGAGCCGGACGCTGCCCCGGGATGACAGCAGTGAACTCCGCTTGGCGTCGATGCTGCTTGCCACCTCCGCCGCGTCGGCGTATTGCAGGGTAATCAACCGGTTAACCAGCGGCGCGCCCTCCTCCCGCGCCACCGGTGCCGCAGCCTTTCCCGGCCCCGGGTTATCCGGTGCTTCCTGCAGCGATACCACCAGCGTGCGTCCCTGATGCGTCTGCTGCAGGCCGCCTGCCGTCAGAATCAGTTCAAGCACCTGGCGCCAGGGCATCTCGTGCAGCCTGAGCGTAATCTCGCCCTCAACGCCCGGCGTCACCACCAGGTTCAGCCCGCGCAAAGCGGCCAGCGCCTGCAGTACCTGCCGCACCGGCGCATCATCAGCACGCAGCGATAGCGTGCCCGGTACGGCGCCGCGCCGCAGAGAAAACAGGGAAGACGGCGGCATGTCGGCCGACAAACGCACTTTCGCCATGGCGCTGTCCCGTGGGAACGAGCCGGCGGACGGCGGCCGGAACGGATCCCGCGGTGGCGCACCGTCATTGCCCACAGCCGCCGTGGGCGGATCGTAGGCCGCCGCGGGCAAGTCCTCCACTGTAGCCGCCGACGGATCGTAGGTCACCACCGCGGGCATTCCATCCGCTGCACTTACCGGCGCAACGATTGCCGCCACCGCAGGCAGTCCATCCGCCGCACTTGCCGGCGCAACGATTGCCGCCGCCGGCACGTCATCCGCACAGGCGACTCGCGCAACCCCTGCGGCAGCAAAAACGACAGCCAGCAGCGGCCACAGTCCCAGCGCTGGACATGACCTGGCGTCGAGCCGTCCGGTCCCCGGTTTCGCGCGACATGATCCGTCATGCCCCAGCCGGCCTCTCCCCATTATCGTCCTCCTTTTCGTTTGCGGGCGTTAATCTGAAATCCAGCATCAATCCTTCGGGTGTCGCTTTCAGCGATAGTGCCTGCAGGCCGAGACAGCCCTGCAGCGCCGCAATAGCGCTCAGTAAACGCTCAAGCCCGGCGTAATCCGTAGTGAGCGCGACCGTCCAGCCGCGCCGTCCCCCCTCGTCTCCCGCGGGCGTGACCCGCCAGCGCAGCCCGGCGGGAGGGCCGTGCCCCGGCGGCATGAATAGCGATACAGGATCTTGTGCCAACCGCTGGCAGCGCCACGCTCCCGCGTTGTCGCCGGCGGTTGGCGCAGTTTGCGTTTTGCTGCCGACGGACGTCGGCGCGGCACCGGCTTTTGCGGCGGACGGCGGCGGCCACGTTCCCGCTCCCCCGCGAGATGACCGCGGCGCGGCCCCGGCCTTCTCCGCGTGCAACGGCAGGACGATGTCGCTGTGACCGCCGTGCGTTGGCAGCTGGGCATTGAACGCACGTTGCACCTGCTCCAGGCGCCGCTTTTCCGGCAGCAAGACCCCTGCGCCGCCGGCAACCATAACGGCGACCGTCAACAGCGCATAGCCCAACAGCCATTTTATGATCCGTCGATCGCGCCCTGTTTCCGCCGCCGGCAACGTCATGCTGCATCCTCCACCGGCCAGTCCGCTTCCAAAAAAAATTGCCAGCGTACCGCGTCCCGCTGCCTGACCTCCCGCCAGCGCACATCGGGCAGCAGCGCGTGGCCCGCCAGCCGACGCCGCAGAACCACCACGGGCGAATACCCCTCGCTGCAGCCGCTGATATAGAGCCGGCCGTTGCGCTGCTCGATATGCGTCAGCCACAGCTGCGGCGGCAGCAGCGCCGGCAATTGGCGAAACAGACGCAAATAGCGTTGATTGCCGCTATCCAACCACAGCTGGAAGCGCTCTCGCGCCGTGCTTACCGTTGGCGCGACGCCGGGGGCGGCCGCCCCCGCCAGGGACGCCTCACGGGGCAAGGGCATGTCAGCCAGACTCGTTTCCAGCGCCAGACGCTGCTGGCGCCAATAGACGGCAGGCGCGCCAATAAGCGCCAACATCAGCAGCCACTGCGCCAGCGCCAGCAGCAGCAGGCAGCGGAGACGACGCCGCCGGCGTGTTTGCCGCCAGGGCCACAGGTTCACCTGCTCCACAGCCGCTCTTCTGGCGCCAGCGCCAGCCCGACGGCAATCACCCAGGCCGCCGGCCAGTCGGGAAGCGGCACCGGCCCGCCGTCTGCCGGCCCGCCGCCCGGCCACCAACGCACGTGCGGCGCCGATGGGCGCTCTGATACGGCGCGCAAGGCGTCAAACGGCGACCAGAGTTCACCCCCCTCGGGAACCGTGCCGGGTTCAGTACGGGTAAAATTGCAGGCCGGCGCCGACGCGGTGCTAAAGACAAAGTCCAGCGGCTGCGCCAGCGGTGCGACGTGATAAGCGCCGCTGAAGCACTGATGCACCAGCGGCAAAGCGGGATGACGGCCGCACGCCCGCGCCATGCGGCGTAGCGCGGCGGCGGCGATATCAAGGCGGTGTACAGGCAGACCGGCGGCGCGCAGACAGCGGCGCCACGGGAGCAGCGCCGACAGCCGGGCGCTGACGATCAGCACGCGCTCAGGGTGCGCGGCGTCATGGCACCAGTCCCAGGCCAGCGCCGCCGGCAGACTCGGCAGACGCCGGCGCAGCTGGCTCTCGAGGTACCAGCCGCGGGCGGTTTCACCAAGGCGGCGATCGGGTGCGGGCAGGCGCGTCAGGGTGACCGGTAGCCCGGTCAGGCAAAGCCGCACAGACAAGCGCCGGGGAAGCTGTCGACGCCAGCGGCGCAGCGCCTCGACGGTGCCCGCCATAGGGCAGGGATCGCCCTGTGCATCCCGGGCCATGGGCAAAGGAAATTGCCACCAGCCGCGACAGCGCCATTGGGCGCCATCGCGCGACAACGCCAGCGCGCGCAGCACGTCAGGCGCCATATCCATACCGATCCGCCAGCGGTCAAACGCCATGGTTCCTCCTTCCCTGAGGCCCGGGACTTAAATTACGTATCCAATAGCAAGGCTAACCTTTATACTAGCGCGCGGTTGTTTATAAACTGCCCAAATGACAAAAAATGGGAATTCTCAGGTGAAGTTCGTAAAATATTTATTTATCTTTGCAGTGTGTTGCATTTTTTTGGGAGCCGCATCGATATATGGCATGTACCGCTATATTGCGCCCCAATTGCCCGATGTGGCGACGCTGAAAGACATCCGCCTGCAGACGCCGATGCAGATCTTCTCGGCGGACGGCAAGCTTATCGCGCAGTACGGTGAGAAACGCCGCATCCCGCTCCGGCTCGATCAGATGCCGCCTGAACTGGTGCATGCGTTTGTCGCCACCGAAGACAGCCGCTTTTACGAGCATCACGGCGTGGACCCGGTGGGGATTTTGCGCGCGGCCTCCATCGCCCTGCTGTCCGGCCACGCCTCACAAGGCGCCAGCACCATCACCCAGCAGCTGGCCCGCAATTTCTTTCTGAGCCCGGAACGGACGCTTATTCGTAAAATCAAAGAAGCGTTTCTGGCGGTACGGATTGAGCAATTGCTGACCAAAGATGAAATCCTGGAACTGTATCTGAATAAAATCTACCTGGGTTACCGCGCCTATGGCGTGGGCGCGGCGGCGCAGGTCTACTTCGGTAAGGACGTCAGCCAGCTCACGCTGAGCGAAATGGCGATGATAGCCGGTTTGCCGAAGGCCCCTTCCACCTTCAACCCGCTCTATTCTCCCGAACGGGCGCTGGCGCGGCGCAACACCGTGCTAACGCGTATGCGCGATGAAAATTACATCACCCAGGCGGAATATGAACAGGCGCGCGACGCGGCGCTGGTGGCCCGTTATCACGCGCCGGAAATCGACTTTTCCGCACCCTACGTGTCGGAAATGGTGCGCCAGGATATGCTCAAGCGCTACGGAGAAAATGCCTATACCGACGGCTTCAAGGTGTATACCACTATCACTAAACCGCTGCAGCAGGCGGCGCAGAACGTGGTGCGCAACAACGTGCTGGCTTACGATATGCGCCACGGTTACCGTGGTCCGAGCAGCGTCCTGTGGAAAGTGGGCGAGTCGCCTTGGGACGCGCAGCATATTCGCGACCGGCTGAAAACCCTGCCGGTGTACGGTCCATTGCACGCGGCGGTCATTACCGAAACCGGCGTCGACGGCGCGGTAGCGATGATGGTCGACGGCAGCAACGTAGCGCTATCGCTGGCGGGCATGCGCTGGGCGCGGCCGTTCAGAAGCGACACGCAGCAGGGCCCGACGCCGAAAAAAGTCACCGATGTGGTGCAGGCGGGGCAGCAAGTCTGGGTGCAGCAAACGGAGGACGGCTGGTCGCTTTCCCAGGTCCCGGACGTCAATTCTGCGCTGGTATCGTTGAGTCCGCAGGACGGCGCGGTGAAAGCCCTGGTCGGCGGTTTCGACTTCAATCAGAGCAAATTCAACCGTATCACCCAGGCGCTGCGCCAGGTGGGTTCCAACATCAAGCCGTTCCTGTATACCGCGGCGCTGGATAAAGGGTTGACGCTGGCGACCATTCTTAATGATGCGCCGATTTCCCGCTGGGATGCCGGCGCCGGCTCCGACTGGCGGCCGCGCAACTCGCCGCCGACCTATTCCGGCCCGATTCGCCTGCGCCAGGGCCTGGGGCAGTCGAAAAACGTGGTGATGGTGCGCGCTATGCGCGCCATGGGAGTGGATTACGCCGCGGAATATCTGCAACGTTTCGGCTTCCCGGCGCAGAATATTGTCCACACCGAATCCCTGGCGCTGGGTTCCGCGTCCTTCACGCCGCTGCAGCTGGTGCGGGGCTATGCGGTACTGGCCAACGGCGGTTATCTGGTCGACCCTTACCTCATCACCAAAATCACCGATGAAAACGATCAGGTGCTGTTTACCGCCAGACCCAAAGTGGTGTGCGGCAGCTGTGATTTGCCGGTTATCTATGGTGATACGCCGAAATCGGCGGTGCTGTCGGACGACAGTATGGAAAACGTGGCCGTCTCCCGTCAGGCCGACGAAAACGGCACGGTGCCGATGCCGCGGCTGGAACGGGTTTCACCGGCGCAGGCGGCGGCGGACGGCGAACAGCTGTATGCCCCCCACGTGATTAGCACGCCGCTGTCGTTTTTGATGCGCGACGCTCTTAACAGCAACATCTTCGGCGAACCCGGCTGGATGGGTACCGGCTGGCGTGCCGCCCGCGATTTGAAGCGTCATGATATCGGCGGTAAAACCGGTACCACCAACGACTCCAAAGACGCCTGGTTCTCCGGCTACGGCCCCGGCACGGTCACCACGGTATGGATAGGGTTCGACGATCACCGCCGCAATTTGGGCCGAAGCTCGGCTTCCGGCGCCATCAGCGATCAGATTTCCGGTGCCGAGGGCGGCGCTAAAAGCGCCCAGCCTATCTGGGATGAGTATATGAAGATAGCGCTGGACGGTATCCCAGAAGAGAAACAGGACCCACCGCCGGGCATCGTTACCGTGACTATCGATAAGAGCAGCGGTAAGTTGTCCGACGGCGGCGGCAACAGCCGGCCGGAATACTTTATCGACGGCACCCAGCCGAAAGACCGGGTAGTCCATGAAGTCGGCACGACGCTGATGGACAACGGCCAGCAGCAAGAACTGTTCTGACCGCCCGCCGGGCCGGATGTCTTTGGACCCGGCCCGGGCTCATTATTCTGACGGTGCCCGATTGAGCCAGGCATGGGCGAGAAACAGCGCGCTCACATTGCGCGCCTCGCAAAAATCAGGCTCGTCCAGCAGCGCCAGCATTCGGCTTATCGGCCAGCGCACCAGCGGCAACGGCTCTGGTTCATCTCCCTGCAGCCGCTGTGGATATAACTCCTGCGCCACGACAATGTGCATTTTGCTGGAGAAGTAAGACGGCGCCATACTCAGGCGGCGCAAAAACGTAAAGTGGCGCCCGCCAAAGCCCGCCTCCTCCATCAGCTCGCGGTTGTTCGCTTCCATCACCCCTTCGCCGGGGTCAATAAGTCCTTTCGGAAACCCCAATTCATAATCCTCAATGCCTGCGCCGTATTCGCGGATCAGCAGCAGATGGTCGTCCAGCACCGGTACGATCATCACCGCTTCGCGATGGGAAGGCTTCATGCGCTCATAGACCCGCCGCGCGCCGTTGCTGAACTCAAGATCGACCGACTCCACCGTGAACAGGCGGGACTGGGCAACGGTCGCCACGCGATGTATTTTGGGTTTTTGCAGATTCTTATCCATATCGTTCCCGAGATTGCGCACAGGATGGCCAGGAGAGACGCCCGTCCATCGGGTTGCTCAACATTGTGCGTTAAGAATGGACCAGGCTGCAACTTGTCTGCGCAGCATCACTTTTCACCGCGTCAAGGCGACAATGCGCAATTACGACTCTCGACCCATAAAATAGGAAAATGCTGATATATCCGCAACAGCGGGCTTGTTACTCTCGCCCCAGTATCGGTTATTATGCCTGTTATTCGCCGATGACCTCCTGTGCCCGCCGCAGGCCCATGTCTAGCAGCAGCAGCAGCGACGAGAATCCTTGTAGCGACGGTTAATTTTGGTGTGTTACTTATGAAGTTGTGGGTGGGGTTAGCATGAGCGCAATCGTCACTGTATTGGCTGGCGCGCTTGCCTGTGCGGTGGTTTCCGTTATCGGCTGGCGCTATTATCGCCGGCGCACCCGCCCTGTCTCCGTTAAACGTCTGTCGTTCATCAAACCTTTTCCACGTAAGCTGACCGCGGAAGAGCGCGCGGCCATCGAACACTATTTCCATCATAGCCAGCCGCTGGCGCGCGCGACGCCGCTCAGCGCGCCGGAGCCTGCGGCGGCGGGCGCTTCTCTGACACCGCGCAGCGATAACGTCTATGCCGGTACCCACGCCATCACCCGCTATGGCCTGGCGACCGATGCGCCGCATAAATGGCGCTATTATCTCGACAACATTGAAATTCATTTGCCGTCGCAATGGGAGCAATACATTGCCGAGGAAAACCATGTCGAGCTGATACGGACCGACAGCATGCCGCTGGTGATTTCGCTAAACGGCCATTCGCTGTTGAACGACACGCCGTCCGTGGTGGTGCCGGCGCCGGCGGTGGTGCCGAATTCATCAATGCGCGAGCAGGGCAATGAACAGGTTGAGTTGCTTAAGGTGCGTAAGGAAACGCCGCAAGAGCGCGCCATCAGCCGTCCGTCCGGGCGACGCGAAGCGGCCCTGTGCAGCGCGGCGCTGCTGTTGATACTTCTGAGCCTGCTGGCGCCCATCGTGGCGCAGCCTTGGCTGGCGACACTGGCCGGGTTGCCGGCCGGGCTGGCCGCCTGGCTGCGATTTCGCCCGACGCCGCTGCGCAATCGGCAAGATATTCACTGCCTGCGCGGGATCCCCCGGCGCTGGGGACTGTTCGGCGAGTCCGACCAGGGCAGCATCAGCAATATTTCTCTCGGCAGCCTCGATCTGAGATACCCGGCGCATTGGCAGCCATATATCGCCCGCGATCTGGACCAGAAAACCGATATCGATATTTACCTCTCCAGCCAAGTCGTGCGCCAGGGCCGTTACCTTTCGCTACATGACGAAGTGACTCATTTCCCTTTGCAACGCTGGGGCGGAAATTTGCTGATGCTGTGCAGTTCGCTGCTGATCCTGTCGTTGCTGCTGGCCTACGTACCGCTCTCGCTGCCGCTGAAATTGAGCGTAGCCTGGCTGCAGGGGGCGCAAACGGTGCGTGTCGATAGCGTCGCCGCCTTGAACCAGGCCACGTTGCGCATCGGTGATACCCTATCGGCCCGCGGTACCGGGATGTGTTATGTGCAAAGCGACAACGGCCGAACGCCGTTCTTGCCGTTCGATTGTTCGGCTATTTACTGGAACAACGCCGTCCCGCTGCCAATGCCGGAATCCGATACGGTCGATCGTGCCGAATCGCTGCTGACGGCGGTGAATAATCAATTGCACCCGGCTTTGGACAATGAAAATAAAATCACCCCGGGGTTGGCCTCCGCCATTCAGAAATCCGGCATGATCTTGCTTGATGATTTCAGCGACATTGTACTGAAAACTCAGGAGTTGTGTCAGGATGACGCCGCGCCCTGCCAACGACTGCAGGCGGCGCTGGTGAATCTGGCCAATGGGCGCGACTGGCCGACTATCGTCAAACGCGCCCGCGCCGGATCGTTGAAAGGAATAAATGTGCTGCTGCGGCCGGTTAGTGCCGATACGTTGGAAGCCTTGGTCAACGCCGCAACCTCGTACTACTTTGCCAGCGAGACACGCAACGCCACCAACGCGCTCAACAGCCCGCCGCCGGGCGGATTTTTGATCCGCAGCGATGAAGAAAAACAGCTGGTCCAGACTCCACCCCCCGCCGTAAATTTCAACGATTATACTGGCCTGGCGCAATGGCACGAGCTGCAACGGTTGTCTACACAACTGTTGCATACACCGTTTAACGCCGAGGGCATCATCACCAATATTACCGTCGATGCCAACGGTACCCGCCATATTGCGCTGCATAACGAGCCCGAAAGGGTGTCCCTGTGGCGCAACGTGGGTGCCACGTTGTTGCTGATACTGCTGCTGACGCTTGCCGCACTCAACGCCGTGTTGCTGGTGCGCCGCCTGCATAATGGCCGACGGCGGGCGCGAGATATCCAGCGCTATTATGACAACTGCTTCAGCCACGACGCGATGGGCTTGAGCGGCAACCGCCTTTGGCGTGGTTGATAGCCGTCAATGGCAAACCCGGTTGAGCGGCCCCCGCGTTTGCTGCGGTTGATAGCCGTCAATAGCCCCCCGGTCGAGCGGCAAATATGCTATTCTGATGGTTGACCGGGCCGTTTGGCGTCTTGCCGCAGCCCCTCCGCCTTGCCCTGCTCACGTCCTGGAGTCCGCATGTCCGCAGTCATCGACTGGCTCCATATTGATACCGTCATTCTTGATATGGACGGCACGCTGTTGGATTTGGCCTTCGATCGTGACTTCTGGCTGCATCGCGTACCGGCGGCCCTTAGCCAACGGCGCGGTATCACCCCGGCTGAGGCCGGCGCTCTGATAGACCGCGAATATCACAGCGTGCGCCATACCTTGAACTGGTACTGTTTCGATTACTGGAGCCGGCGGCTGGCGCTGGATATCGCCGCCATGACCGCTGAACTGGGTCATACCCTGCGGTTGCGCGACGACACGCTGCCGCTACTGAGCGCATTGCGCCAGCACGGCCGGCGCACCCTCTTGCTGACCAACGCCCACCCCGACGGTCTGGCGGTGAAAATGCGCTTTACCGGTCTCGATCAGCACCTTGATTTATTACTTTCCACCCATACATTTGGTTATCCCAAGGAAGATCAACCGTTGTGGCAGCGCGTACATGCGCATACCGGGTTTGATCCGGCGCGGACGCTGTTTATCGACGATAGCGAGCCGATCCTTGACGCGGCCAGCCGCTTCGGTATCCGCTATTGTCTCGGCGTCAGCAACCCTGATTCCGGGCTGGCGCCGCAAACATTCAAGCGGCATCCGGCGCTGAACGATTATCGCGCGCTGCTGCCCGCGCTGGCTGAAATGATGTCCTGACACTCAGGAGGCAACATGAAACCCAAAGACGTTAACGGCGATATTACGGCCGTGCGGCTGGATAAGTGGCTGTGGGCGGCGCGTTTTTATAAAACCCGCGCCCTGGCCCGCGAGATGATTGAGGGCGGCAAGGTCCATTACAATGGGCAGCGCAGCAAACCCGGCAAAACCATGGAGCTGGACGCGGAGATAACCCTGCGTCAAGGCAACGACGAGCGTCAGGTGCGGGTGCTCGCTATCAGCGATCAGCGCCGTCCGGCCAGCGATGCACAGCAATTGTATCAGGAAACCGACGTCAGTATCGCCAAGCGGGAGAAAATGGCCGAGGCGCGGAAACACAACGCCCTGACCATGCCCCACCCGGACCGGCGCCCGGACAAAAAAGAACGCCGCAATCTGATTAAATTTAAATATGGCGACTCGGGCGAGGCGGAATAACCCCTCCCGGCGCCGCAGGCATGAGAGACCATGATGACCCATCAAGACCAACTGCACCGTTACCTCTTTGAAGACTATGCCGTCAGAGGTGAGCTGGTGTCATTACAGGAAACCTACCGCCAGGTGCTGGGCCAGCACAATTATCCGCCGGCGGTGAAAACGTTGCTGGGGGAACTCCTGGTCGCCACCAGCCTGCTTACCGCCACGCTGAAATTCACCGGCGAAATTACCGTCCAGTTGCAGGGAGATGGCCCGCTGCGGCTGGCGGTCATTAACGGCGACGATCGGCAGAATATGCGCGGTCTGGCGCGCATCGACGGCGATATCGCCGATGACGCCACCCTGGCGCAAATGGTGGGCAACGGCTATCTGGTGATAACCCTGACCCCCGCCGAAGGGGAGCGGTATCAGGGTGTGGTGGGTCTGGAAGGGCCCCGGCTGGCGGACTGCCTGGAGAACTACTTCCTGCAATCGGAGCAGTTGCCGACGCGGCTGTTTATCCGCACCGGAGAGTATCAGGGAGAGGTGGCCGCCGCCGGTCTGCTGCTGCAGGTATTACCCGGCCAGGATACCCGCGCCGACGATTTCGATCATCTGGCGCAGCTCACCGCAACGGTGAAGGGCGACGAACTGTTTGCATTGCCGGCCAACGACGTTTTGTATCGCCTTTATCATCAAGATAACGTCACCGTTTACCCGGCGCAGTCGGTGCAATTCCGCTGCACCTGCTCACGCCAGCGCTGCGCCGATGCCCTGATGACTTTGGGCGAGCAGGAATTGAACGATATGCTTGAGCAAGACGGCGAAGTCGATATGCATTGCGATTTTTGCGGTAGCCATTATCGTTTCGATGCCGACGCCATTGCTGACCTGCAACAGCAGGCGGCGCAAGGGCGTTCCCCTCAGGCTTAGGATTTACCCTATTGCTCCGCCGGACGATTGCCTCTCCGGCGGCATATGTTAAGGTAATAACTTATTTTCCGTGCGCCAGTCCGCAAAATAATGAAAAGCCTGCCCGCTCAGGTTAATCCTTGATTTATCTCTCGGCGCGCCCACCGCTAACCCCTACAATCGCTAACGGTACTTGTTAAACTAAGGAGCAGTGACATGGTAAGTGAGAGTATTACCCCGCAGCAATGGCTCAGTTATGGAATAACGGGCTGCCGCGAACTGGTGTACAACCCGGGTTACGATCAGCTGTTTGCAGAAGAAACCGACCCCGCCCTCAGCGGCTTTGAACGCGGTACGCTGACCCAATCGGGCGCCGTGGCGGTCGACACCGGGATTTTCACCGGCCGGTCACCGTTCGATAAGTATGTGGTGCGCGACGATAAAACCCGTGACACCCTGTGGTGGTCCGATCAGGGCAAAGGCGCCAATGACAATCATCCCCTTGACCAGCAGACCTGGGATCACCTCAAAAGGCGGGTCGGCCAGCAGCTCAGCGGCAAGCGCCTGTTTGTCATTGATGCTTTCTGCGGCGCCAATGAGGACAGCCGGCTGCGGGTGCGTTTTGTGACCGAAGTCGCCTGGCAGGCGCATTTCGTTAAAAACATGTTCATTCGGCCAAGCGCTGAAGAACTGCGCGACTTTGAACCGGATTTTGTGGTGCTTAACGGCGCCAAATGTACTAATCCCGATTGGCGTGAACAAGGCCTGCATTCGGAAAACTTTGTCGCTTTCAACCTGACCGAAGGCATTCAGCTTATCGGCGGAACCTGGTACGGCGGCGAGATGAAAAAGGGGCTGTTCTCGGTAATGAATTACCTGCTGCCGCTTAAAGGCATCGCTTCCATGCATTGCTCGGCCAACGTCGGCATCGATGACGACGTGGCGCTGTTCTTCGGTCTGTCCGGCACCGGCAAAACCACGCTATCGACAGACCCGCGCCGCCGCCTGATAGGGAATGATGAACACGGCTGGGACGACGACGGCGTCTTCAATTTTGAAGGGGGCTGTTACGCCAAAACCATCCGCCTTTCCGCCGAGGCGGAGCCGGAAATCTATCAGGCGATCCGCCGTAACGCGCTGTTGGAAAACGTGGTGGTGCGGGCGGACGGTAGCGTGGATTACGACGATGGTAGCAAAACCGAAAACGCCCGCGTGTCGTATCCCATCGACCATATCGATAATATCGTCAAACCGGTGTCGCGCGCCGGACACGCGACGCGGGTCATCTTCCTGACGGCGGATGCCTTCGGCGTGCTACCGCCGGTCGCCAGTCTGTCGATGGAACAGGCCCAATATCATTTTCTGTCCGGCTTTACCGCCAAACTGGCGGGAACCGAGCGGGGTGTGGTGGCGCCGGTGCCCACCTTCTCCGCCTGCTTTGGCGCAGCGTTTTTGTCGCTGCACCCCACCGCCTATGCGGATGTCCTGGCTAAACGCATGCACGCCGCCGGCGCCCGCGCCTATTTGGTCAATACCGGCTGGAACGGCAGCGGTAAACGGATTTCCCTTAAGGACACCCGGGCGATTATCAACGCCATACTGCGCGGCGATATCGACGATGCGCCAACCGCTACCCTGCCGGTTTTCAATCTATCGATCCCGACCGCGCTGCCGGGCGTGGACGGCGCGATACTTGATCCGCGTACCACTTACGCCAGCGTCGACGAATGGCGGGCCAAGGCGGACGACCTGGCCCAGCGTTTTATCGAGAATTTTAGTAAGTTCACCGACACGCCGGCGGGGGTGGCGCTGGTGAGCGCGGGTCCGCAGCGCTGAACCGGCTGGGCCGCGTCAGGCGCGGCTCTGCCTGAGCCGCCGCTTAGTCGGCGCTTTTGCCGGCGGCTTTGGCCTTACTGACGCTGGCGCCGTGATCCACCGACGCGACCGGCAGCGGCAAATAGGCGCGGATACGCAAGCCCTGTCGCGCGCTGCGGCTGATTTCCAACTTACCGGCATGCGCATCGATGATGCGCTGAACAATGGCCAGACCGAGGCCGGTACCGCTGGTGCTGCGCGCGCTGTCGCCGCGCACGAACGGTTGAAATAGGTACTGTAATTGGTCCGGCTGGATGCCCGGACCATCATCCTCGACCTCAAACCAGACCCGATTGGTTTCGCGCCCGCTATTGACCTTTATCCAGCCGTTGCCGTAGCGCGCGGCATTCACCACCATATTCAGCGCCGCGCGTTTAATGGACAGCGGATTAACGTTAACAATAAGCTCCTCGCCGCAAATATAGGTTTCGATCACGCGCTCATAGCCGCTCTCCGCCGCCACCACCTCGGTCAGGATACTATTGAGATCCGCCATTTCGGTCTGCATTTCCTGGCCGGTGCGCAGATAATCAATGAACTGCTCGATAATAGCGTTGCACTCTTCGATATCTTTATTGATCGACTCGGCGAGGTAACCGTCTTCCGCGCTCATCATTTCGGTTGCCAGGCGGATGCGGGTCAGCGGCGTGCGCAAATCATGGCTGACGCCGGCCATCAACAAGGTCCGGTCATCCGCCAATAGCTTGACGCCGGCGGTCATCTGGTTGAACGCCCGCGTGACCGAGCGCACCTCCGAGGCGCCATATTCCCGCAGCGGCGGCGGTATAATGCCCTTACCCACCTGCAGCGCGGCATGCTCCAAATCCACCAGCGGCCGGTTCTGAATACGGATAAACAGCCAGGCGCCGCCGATGGCCAATAACATAATCGCCAGGGTGTAACGGAACAACGGCGAGAAGTCACCCTGATGGATTTCGGTCAGCGGGATGCGTACCCAAATATCCGGCGATAACCAGGTTTTCAGCCAGACCACAGGGGAATTTTTGGTGACTTCGACGCGTACATCGGTCGGGCCGCCCAGCTGCTGAGCCATTTGCTGGCTCAGGAATTCATAATGTTGCGCCCAGCGCAAACCGCTCTCTTCCGCCGCCGGATTGGTGTACAGCGAAATACCCAATTCACGGTAAATTTCGCGCCGGAATGCCGGCGGCACTTCCAATAACGTACCATCTTCCAACTGCAGCCGATCGGTCATCAGCATCCTGACTTCATAAGCCAGCACTTTATTGAACTGTTGCAAACTCGGTAAGATGGCGAAATTCAACACCACCAGATAGGTCGTTACCAGGCTGACGAACAGCAAGGTAACGATTAACAACAGGCTGCGGGCGAAAGAACTGCGCGGAGAGATGCGCCATCGCATCATGCTTTACTGCCGTCCGGTACAAAGACATAGCCCAGACCCCACACGGTCTGAATATAGCGCGGATGGGCGGGATCTTCTTCCACCATGCGCCGCAGACGCGAGATCTGCACATCGATTGAGCGCTCCATGGCGCTATACTCCCGGCCGCGCGCCAGATTCATCAGTTTATCACGGGACAACGGCTCGCGCGGGTGGCTGACCAACGCTTTAAGCACCGCGAACTCACCGCTGGTCAGCGGCATCGGTTCATCTTCACGGAACATCTCACGGGTACCGAGATTAAGCTTGAACTTGCCAAAGGCGATGATGGCCTCTTCCTGCGACGGCGCCCCCGGCAGCTCGTTAGCCTGCCGGCGCAGCACCGCGCGGATACGCGCCAGCAGTTCACGGGGGTTGAAGGGCTTGGGAATATAGTCATCGGCCCCGATTTCCAGGCCAACGATGCGGTCCACTTCCTCCCCCTTGGCGGTGACCATAATGATCGGCATCGGGTTGCTTTGGCTGCGCAGCCGGCGACAAATGGACAGCCCATCCTCCCCCGGCAGCATCAGATCCAGCACCATCAGATGGAAGGATTCGCGCGTCAGCAAGCGGTCCATCTGCTCGGCGTTGGCGACGCTGCGTACCTGAAAGCCCTGCTCGGTCAAATAACGCTCAAGGAGCGCCCGCAGGCGCATATCGTCATCCACAACCAGGATTTTGTAATTCTCTTGCATTATCTCTCTCCCAAAGGCGAAACGCCCGTAAAGGATATTGTTCAAAAACCGGTGGATCACTGACAGCGAATTCAGGTGACCATTCTAAGCGAAATTGTTACAAAGCATATGAAGATGCGTAGTTATCAACACTTTCCGCGCGCGATCGACCTGATAATAACATCTGTCGCGCCGCCGCGAATAATAATTAACGGCCACCAAGGTCCTCCCTCGACCCGCACACGTCATTCTTGATAAGAGATGTCAGTGATATACCACGTGCGACGCCCGCCGGGGGTCACCACCTCCGCCTCGTCGTCCACCGCCTTTTTGATCAGGGCGCGCGCCATGGGCGAATCGATGGAGATATAGTCCTTATGTTTATAAATTTCATCGGGACCGGCGATACGAAAGCGTTTGGTTTCCCCTTCCGGGTTTTCCACCTCCACCCAGGCGCCAAAAAATATTCGCCCCGCCTGCTGCGGCGAATAATCCACCACCCGCGCCTCTTTCAGCACGCGGCGCAGATAACGCACCCGCCGGTCAATTTCGCGCAGAATTTTCTTATTGTAATGATAATCCGCATTTTCACTGCGATCGCCCAGGCTGGCGGCCCAGGCCACCTTCTCGGTAATCTCCGGTCGGTAGCGTTTCCATAGATGGTCCAGCTCATCTTGCAATTCCTGATAGCCCTGACGGGTAATAAGGTTGGTTTTCATCGTCACCTGTCATCACACACTTTCGCCCATTGCGGCAATATACCATAGCAGCGGCGGGGGTGAATGGGCGCGGGCGGCTGGCATTTTGCCGCCGCAAACCGTATAACTGTGCAGGCCCAAGCAATCCTTATGACAAGATGAACGTTAACGCATGAATAGAGAGTCATTGAACCATCTTATCGCCAGCGAGCTGAAAGCCCGGGCGGACCAGGTAGACGCCGCGGTGCGGCTCCTGGACGAAGGTAACACCGTGCCTTTTATCGCCCGCTATCGCAAAGAAGTCACCGGCGGGCTGGACGATACGCAGCTGCGCACGCTGGAAACGCGGCTGGGTTATTTGCGCGAGCTGGATGAACGGCGCCAAAGTATTCTGAAATCCATCGACGAACAGGGCAAGCTTACCGAGGCGCTGGCGTCGGCTATTCAGGCGACCTTGAGCAAAACCGAGCTGGAAGATCTCTACCTGCCCTATAAACCCAAACGCCGCACCCGCGGCCAAATAGCCATCGAGGCGGGGCTGGCGCCGCTGGCCGACCGGCTTTGGCAGGACACGTCTACCGACCCCGATACTGCGGCGGCCGGTTTCGTTAACCCTGATGCCGGCGTGGCCGACGCCAAGGCGGCCCTTGACGGCGCGCGTTATATCCTGATGGAGCGCTTTGCCGAGGATGCCGCGCTGCTGGCGAAAATCCGCGCTTATCTGTGGAAAAATGCTCATCTGGTGGCGCGGGTGGTGCCCGGTAAAGAAGAAGAAGGCGCCAAATTCCGCGACTACTTCGATCATCATGAACCGCTGTCTCAGGTCCCCTCGCACCGTGCGCTGGCCATGTTGCGCGGACGCAACGAGGGGGTGTTGCAGCTGGCGCTGAACGCCGATCCGCACGCAGACGAGCCGCCGCGTGCCAGCTACTGCGAACAGATGATCGCCGATCATTTGCAGGTACGCTTCAATCAGGCGCCGGCCGATAGCTGGCGCAAAACGGTGATCAGTTGGACCTGGCGCATCAAAATTCTGATGCACTTGGAAACCGAACTGATGGGCAGTATGCGTGAAAAGGCCGAGGAAGAAGCCATTCAGGTCTTCGCCCGCAACATGCATGATTTACTGATGGCGGCGCCGGCGGGGCTGCGCGCTACCATGGGCCTGGATCCGGGGCTGCGCACCGGCGTTAAGGTCGCGGTGGTGGATGCCACCGGCAAGCTGGTGGCGACGGATACCCTCTACCCCCACACCGGCCAGACCGACAGAGCCGCGGCGGCGGTCGCAGCGCTGTGTCTGAAACATAACGTGGAACTGGTCGCCATCGGCAACGGCACCGCGTCGCGAGAAACCGAACGGTTTTATGCCGAGGTCCAGAAGCGTTATCCCGATGTGAAAGGGCAAAAAGTCATCGTCAGCGAGGCCGGCGCGTCGGTGTATTCCGCCTCGGAGCTAGCGGCGCTGGAGTTTCCCGATTTGGATGTCTCGCTGCGCGGGGCGGTTTCCATCGCCCGCCGACTGCAGGATCCGCTGGCGGAGCTGGTCAAGATCGATCCGAAATCCATCGGCGTGGGTCAATATCAGCACGATGTCAGCCAAAGCCTGCTGGCGAAAAAGCTGGACACGGTGGTCGAGGACTGCGTCAACGCCGTCGGCGTTGATCTCAATACCGCCTCGGTGCCGCTGCTGATCCGCGTCGCCGGCCTGACGCGCATGATGGCGCAAAACATTGTCAGTTGGCGTGATGAAAACGGCCGTTTCCGCGATCGTCAACAGTTGCTGAAAGTGCCCCGCCTGGGCCCGAAGGCGTTTGAACAATGCGCCGGCTTCCTGCGCATCAATCACGGCAACAATCCGCTCGACGCCTCTACCGTACATCCCGAAAGTTATCCGGTCGTGGAGCGGATTTTACAGGCCACGGAGAAATCACTCAGCGATCTGATGGGCGACCCCGCGACGCTGCGCGGCCTGAGCCCGTCCCGCTTCACCGATGAGCGCGTCGGATTACCCACCGTTACCGACATTATTAAAGAGCTGGAAAAGCCGGGCCGTGACCCGCGGCCGGAGTTCAAAACCGCCACCTTTGCCGACGGCGTGGAAACGCTGCAGGACTTGACGCAGGGCATGGTGCTGGAAGGCACGGTGACCAATGTGACCAATTTCGGCGCTTTTGTGGATATCGGCGTGCATCAGGACGGGTTGGTACACATCTCCTCGTTGTCCGATCGGTTTATCGACGATCCGCACAAGGTGGTGAAAGCCGGCGATATTGTCAAAGTGAAGGTCATGGACGTCGATATCGCGCGCAAGCGCATCGCGCTCTCTATGCGGCTTGATGAGCGGCCCGGCGAGGCGCCGGCGCGCCGGGATACGGCTGAGCGCCGACGGGATGGCGGTGCAACGGCGTCCCGCCCACCCGCGCGCAGCGGCGGTCGTCAATCGGGTGGCCCCGCCGCAGGGGGCAATAGCGCGATGGGCGACGCACTGGCGGCCGCCCTGGGCAAACGGCGCTAACACGCCGGATAACGGGAACGGGCCGGTGGAATACGCGGGCAGCGAAAACAGGCCGACGCGGTGAGCGCGGCGCACGCAAACCTGCGCGGTGAGCGCGCTGCACGCAGACCTGCGCGGTGAGCGCGGCGCACGCAGGCTGGCGCGGTAAGCACGGCGCACGCAGGCGCTCTCGTTGCCTTTAACGGCGCCGCCGGGCGTACCCTGACTCTTACCGATCAGGGTACGGTCGCGCGGCGCGTGTCGGGGGGGGGGGGCCCCACGGCGGTCACGGTGGAATCTGCCGGGGAGTGGTAGACAAGTAAATAAATAACTATTGAAATTATTCCATATTAATTTATATCCCATGCATTAGTTAATTACATCCAATTTTGACAATTACCATAATATTTCCATTAAACCATTTTCGACGCTTATTTAATATTTATAGCCAATAGGCACAGGGCTGGTTTCATTTTCCCCACGTTAGGCAATGCAAAATAAAATAACCGACCCCCACGCTGAAAAACGAAATCACCACGCCACCGTCAAACTAACAATACTTTAAATACAATGAGTTATACCGAAAATAGAACACTATTTTTTTTCATGCGCCATTAAAAAAAAGAATTTGGTTGATGATTTGTTTTATTTAGCTCGGGTGATAAGATGTTGAAATTATTGTTATTAATAACTATTACTTTTACCATTTGCATTAATTAAATCGCGCCAGCCCGACCCGACAAGCGGTACTTGCCGGGTATCGCGGGTATTGCCGTTTCCACCGCGCTTACGGTCACCATCAAGAAGGTCACTATGCAACTGCAATTGCAGCACCATTATAAAATTACCGGCTATGCCAAAGAGATCCCTCCCGCCTTTCGGCAGAAAATGCTGTCGCTCGGCATGTTGCCCGGAAGCTCGTTCCAAGTGGTGCGCGTCGCGCCGCTGGGGGATCCCGTGCAAATAGAGGTTCGGCGGGTACAGCTGGTACTGCGAAAAAAAGATCTGTCACTGCTGCTGTTGAGCCGCACCGGCCATTGATCCGACCTGCTCCCTTCGCACCGCGCGATCGGAGCAATCCGTTTATATTTGTCACTGCTTACAGGTTTCATTCATGATCACTACACGCACTGTGGCCTTGATCGGTAATCCCAACGCCGGCAAAACGACCCTCTTTAACCAGTTGACCGGCGCCCGCCAGCGGGTCGGTAACTGGGCCGGCGTCACGGTGGAACGCAAAGAAGGCTTCTTCACCACCCCCGCGCAGCGCATTACGCTCGTCGATCTGCCAGGCGCCTACTCCCTGACGGCACTGTCGCAGCAAAGCTCGCTGGACGAGCAAATCGCCAGTCGTTATATCCTCGAACGGCAGGCCGATGTCCTTATCAACGTGGTCGATGCCGCCAACCTGGAGCGGAATCTCTACCTAACGTTACAGCTGTTGGAACTGGGGATTCCCTGCATTGTGGCGCTGAATATGCTGGATATCGCCCGCAGTCAGGGCATTACCATCGATATCCCGGCGCTGGAACGGCGACTTGGCTGCCCGGTGATCCCCCTGGTATCCACCCGCGCCGAAGGCATCGAAGCGTTGAAAGCGGAGCTCGACGGCCCGTTACCGGTTGCGTCGTCCCTGACGGTTGACTACCCGCCCGCCGTTCGCCAGGCGGTAGAGCGGCTGCAGCCGTTTACCCCCGACCACTATGCGCCGCGGCAGCGGCGCTGGCTGGCGTTGCACATGCTGGAAGGGGACATTCACAGCCGCGATCTATTGACCTCGCCCCAGCGGCTGGAAAGCCTGCGCGCGGGCCTGCAGCAGGATGCGGCGTTGTTAATTGCCGATGCCCGCTATGCCACTATCATCGCCCTCTGTCAGGCCGTGAGTAACGGCCATTTGACGCCGGCCAACCGCCTCACCACACGGCTCGACGCCCTGCTGCTCAACCGCTGGCTTGGCGTGCCGCTGTTCTTTATGGTGATGTATCTGATGTTCATCCTCGCCATCAACCTCGGCGGCGCCCTGCAGCCGCTGTTCGAGGGGGGGGGCCGCCGCGCTGTTTATCGACGGCACCCGGTGGCTCGGCTATCAGTTGCATGCGCCGCAATGGTTGACGCTGCTGCTGGCCCAGGGCGTGGGCGGCGGGATCAACACCGTACTGCCGCTGGTCCCGCAAATCGGCATTATGTATTTGTGTCTGTCGTTTCTGGAAGATTCCGGCTATATGGCGCGCGCCGCGTTCGTCATCGACCGGTTGATGCAATCCCTCGGTCTGCCGGGCAAATCGTTTGTGCCACTGATCGTCGGTTTCGGCTGCAATGTGCCGTCGGTGATGGGCGCACGCACACTTAACGCGCCGCGCGAGCGGCTGATGACCATCATGATGGCGCCCTTCATGTCCTGCGGCGCACGGTTGGCGATTTTCGCCGTCTTCGCCGCCACCTTCTTCGGCCAGCACGGCGCGACGCTGGTGTTCTCGCTATACGTGCTAGGGATCGTGGTCGCGATCCTGACCGGTCTGATGCTGAAATATACGCTGATGCGCGGGGAAGCGATTCCCTTCATCATGGAGCTACCGGTGTATCACGTGCCGCACATCAAAAGCCTGCTGTTGCAAACCTGGCAGCGGCTGAAAAGCTTTGTACTGCGGGCCGGCAAAGTGATTGTCCTCGCCAGCATGGTGATTGGCGCCCTGAACAGCTTCACCCTGCACGGCGAAGCGGCGGACAGCGTTAATCATTCGGCGCTGGCGGCGGTGAGCAAGACGCTGACCCCCCTGCTGAAACCGATGGGCGTCCATGAGGATAACTGGCAAGCCACGGTCGGTCTTATCAGCGGCGCAATGGCAAAAGAGGTGGTGGTGGGGACGCTGAATACGTTATATACCGCCGAACAGATCACCTGTACCCCGTTCGAGCCGACGTCGTTCAATCTGCTGGATGAATTGTCCGGCGCGATGACGGAAACCTGGCAGGGTCTGCGGGATGTCTTCAGTTTCAGCGTCCTCGCCAACCCTATTGAAGCCAGCAAAGGCGACGGCGAGATGAGCGGTGGCGCCATGGGCATGATGAGCAGTAAGTTCGGCAGCGCCATTGCCGCTTATAGCTATCTGATCTTTGTCCTGTTGTATGTGCCCTGTATTTCGGTCCTGGGCGCCATCACCCGCGAAAGCAGTCGCGGCTGGATGCTGCTGTCCGCCCTGTGGGGCGTCAATGTGGCCTATTCGCTGGCAACGCTGTTTTATCAGACGGCCACCTTCATGCACCATCCGCTGTACAGCGCGATGGCGATAGCCACCGTTATCGTCGTCAACGGCCTGCTGATCGCTTGTCTTTACCGCTGCCGGGATCGTTTCCAGCCGGGGCTAAGCGCGCCGGAATCGACACCCTGTTGCCAGCCCGCCGGCAGCGAAAGCTGTCATTAAGGAGGCGCGGTGTCCGGTCTGATGCAGTTGCGCGACGCGCTGGAATTGATGGGCCAGGGAGATGCTCGCACCCTGGGCCTGCGGCTGCGGCTGCCCCAGGCGATGGCTGCGGCGATGCTGGAACGGCTGGAGATGATGGGACAGGTGGAGCGAGTTGCCGGCGACGATACTGCCGCCGGCGCCTGCCGTTCATGCGAACGCAGCAGCCGCTGCCGGCTACCCTGTTACCGGTTGCGCCCGTCGGCGGCAGCACCCGCGACGAATAAGTAAGCACCTGGCTACGGCCGCGGCGCCTGCCGTTCATGCGAGCACAGCAGCCGCTGCCGGCTACCCTGTTACCGGTTGCGCCCGTCGGCGACGGCACCCGTGACGAATAAATAAGCACCTTGCTACGGCCGCCGACGCCTGCCGTTCATACAAGCACAGCAGCCGCTGCCGGCTACCCTGTTACCGGTTGCGCCCGTCGGCGACGGCACCCGTGACGAATAAATAAGCACCTTGCTACGGCCGCCGACGCCTGCCGTTCATGCGGGCACAGCGGCCGCTGCCGGCTATCCAGTCGCCGGTGCCGCTGGTTGCGTTGCGCCAACGTGAGGTGTCACGTTAAAAAGACGGTTTCCGGCGCATTCTTAATATCGAATCTAATCAGCTAAATTTAAAGGCCTTTTTCCCGCCCCCTTCTTTTTTGCCACCGCACGCCGACGCAATCCCCTTGGCGATTTCACCACCAATAGCTACAGTGACAACTAGGCGTCATTGCCACATTTATGCTGTGTCAGAACGTTCGTCACATCAACAAGGTGCCATGATGGAAGCCATTACCCGCTTGCTGAGAGAGATTTATCCCGCCGCCTTAAGCCAGGGGCAACTGGATACCATCAAGAGCCAAATCCACGCCGCATCAGGCGCGCAAAGCGCATTGGGATGAGGATGATGTCGTGCTTATCACCTACGCCGACCAGTTCATGGAGGCCGAAAAACCCACGCTCGACACCTTCACCACCTTTTTTAACCACCGCCTGCGCACCACGTTTTCCCTGGTGCATCTGCTGCCGTTTTACCCCTACTCTTCCGACGATGGCTTTTCCGTTATCGATTACCAGCAGGTCAACCCTATCGTCGGCAGTTGGCAGCAGATAGGCGAACTTAATCTCACCACCCGGCTGATGTTCGATTTCGTCTGCAACCATATGTCTGCCGAAAGCCGGTGGGTGAAAGGCTATCTGGCGGGCCAACAGGCCTATGACGCGTTTTTTATTGCGCTTCCCCCCGCGACCGATCTTGCCAGCGTGACGCGCCCGCGCACGTCGCCGCTGTTGACGCCTTTCACCGCCCAAGACGGCAGCACCCGGTATTTGTGGACCACTTTCAGCGCCGATCAGGTGGATCTTAATTTCAACAACCCTCATGTCTTGATCGCCGTTATCGGTGTACTGTTACATTACCTGATACAAGGCGCCGACTATATCCGCCTCGACGCGGTGGGCTATTTGTGGAAAGAGGTAGGCACCCGCTGTATTCATCTCCCCCGTACCCATTTGCTGGTGAAGCTGTTTCGCGCTATCTGCGATGAGGTCGCACCCGGAACGGTGATTATTACCGAAACCAATGTGCCCCATAAGGATAATATCAGCTACTTCGGCAACGGCCGCGATGAAGCCCAGATGGTCTATCAGTTCCCGCTTCCGCCGCTGGTGCTGCACGCCCTGCACAACGGCAGCAGTCGCGCCCTGCGTCACTGGGCCGCAGGGCTTGAGACTGGCAGCGGCGACACCACCTTTTTCAATTTTCTCGCCTCTCATGACGGGATCGGTCTGAACCCGCTGCGCGGCATTCTGCCGGAGGCGGAGATTATCCGGCTGGTGCGCGATCTGGAGTCGGAAGGCGCCCTGGTCTCGTAAAAACAAAATACCGACGGCACCACCAGCCCGTATGAAATCAATGTCACCTACCTGGATGCGCTCAATCGGCGCGAGGATAGCGACGAGACGCGGCTTAGCCGCTTTATTCTCGCCCATGCCATTTTGCTGGCATTCCCCGGCGTGCCGGCGGTCTATGTGCAAAGTATCCTCGGGTCGCGTAATGACTATGAAGGGGTAAAGGCCGCCGGCCATAACCGCGCGGTCAATCGAGAGAAGTACCCGCTGAAAAATATAGAAGCGATGCTGGACGAAGAAACCAGCCTGCGCTCGCGGGTATTCCAGGCCTTGAGCGCGCTTATTCGCCTGCGCCGTCGACAACGGGCGTTTCATCCTGATGCGGCCATGGAAGTCCTGGAGTGGGATAATGCCCTGCTGGCCTTTTACCGTCGCGCCGCCGGTCAACGGCTGCTGTGTCTGTTTAATTTGGCGAATAAAGCGGTAAGTTGCACCTTGCCGGCGGGCGAATATCGCCTGTTGAGCACCGAAGGTTCTGTCAGCGGCGGCCCGCTGACCCTCGCGCCTTACGCCTTTTATTGGCTGGAACCGCTTAACGATCGTTAGTGCGCGAGCGCCAATGCCTTTAGAATACGCGCTGGCTGAAGTCGCACAGCGCCTGGCAGAACGGCGCCGGGTGGGAAATGAACGGCGCATGCGCCGCGCCGGCAAAGATAATGCTCTGACTGGCGGGGCTCAATTCATCCACCAGCGGGACCACTTTACGCGGCACCAGACCGTCCAGATAGCCGTACAGGCGCAGCAGCGGCAGGTCAAGCGAGTCCAGTGCCTTGCGTAAATCGCTGGTACGCAGCAGCGCCAACCCGCCGGTCAGAACCTCGGTCGCGGGCGCCGGCTGCGCCAGCACCACGCTTTTTAACCAGCGCGCATCCTGACGCGCGGACGCCGTTCCCAGCGTTTGCAGGCCGAGAAAACGGCTGACGGTGCGGGTGAAATCCTGGCGCAGCTCCTGCGCAAACCCTTCCAGCACCTCGGGTCGTATCCCCGGCCAGTCACCGTCGGCGCAAAAGCGGGGGGAAGAAGCAACGGTTACCAGACCCGCGACCGCCTGCGGTCGCCGGCGCGCTACCATCGTCGCTACCAGTCCGCCAAGCGACCAGCCCAGCCATAACGCGCCGTGGGGGGCCCGTGACGCCACTTCCTCCGCCATGTCTTCAAGGGTCAACGCGCCATAACCGCGGCTACGGCCATACCCCGGCAGATCCACCAAGTGCAGGCGAAAGTGCGGCGCCAGCCGCGGAATAATGTAAGACCAGACCTCGGCATTCAATCCCCAGCCGTGCAGCAGCACAAGATCGCGATCGCCGGTACCGGTTGTTTGCCAAAACAGTGACGCCATTTGCTATTGTCCAAAAGTCGGAAACAAGGAGGTATGACACTATGCTAACAATCAGCGCCCTCTGTTGGCTATGCCGGCAGCCACTTTGGTTCAGTCATCACGGCATTTGCCGCGGCTGCGTTTGCGTGCTGCTGGCGGAACGGGCAACCGCCTGCCCACGCTGCGGGCTGCCGGCGGGCAGCGAACGGCAGCCGTGCGGGCGTTGCCAGCTGCGGGCACCGCCCTGGCACAGCCTGCTCGCGGTGGGGGATTACCGCCCGCCGCTCAGCCGGCTGGTGAAAAAACTCAAATATCACCGCGAAACCGGGCTTGCCAGCGTACTTGCCCGGTTGCTGTGGCTGCGCTGGCGTGAGCGCGCCGCCGCAGGCGAAGAGAAGCCGGATTTGTTGCTTAATGTGCCTTTGCATGCTTACCGTCACTGGCGAAGGGGCTATAATCAAACTGAACTGCTCGCCCGCGCGCTGGCACGCTGGCTGCGGGTCCCCTGGCAGGCTAAAGGGTTGTTTCGCGCCCGCGGCGGGCCGCCTCAGCAGCGTTTAGGCGCCCGCCAACGCCGACACAACCTGTGCGGCGCCTTTGTCTGCCTCGCTGATGTCGCCGGCAAACGGGTGGCGCTGGTGGATGATGTGGTTACCACGGGCAGCACAGCCGGCGAAATCAGCCGTCTACTGTTGCGCCATGATGCCCGTGAAGTGCGGCTGTGGAGCATTTGCCGCACCTTGTAGTCTGTAGGGGAAAGGGCGTATAATATCCGACTAGTTTAGTCAACTATTGAGTGAAAGTTATGATCCGTATTACCGATGCTGCCCAGGAACATTTTGCCAAATTACTGTCCAATCAGGAACCGGGCACCCAGATCCGCGTGTTCGTTATCAATCCTGGCACGCCCAATGCGGAATGCGGCGTCTCCTACTGCCCGCCGGACGCGGTGGAAGCCACCGATACCGAACTGAAGTTTGATAAAATCTCCGCTTATGTGGACGAGCTTTCCGCGCCTTATCTGTTGGATGCGGAAATCGACTTCGTCACGGATAAGCTCGGCTGTCAGCTGACCCTGAAAGCCCCCAATGCCAAGATGCGCAAAGTGAGCGACGACGCGCCGCTAATCGAGCGCGTGGAATATCTGCTGCAGTCGCAGATCAACCCGCAGCTGGCGAGCCACGGCGGTCAGGTGACGCTGATGGAAATTACCGACGATATGCTGGCTATCCTGCAATTCGGCGGCGGCTGTAATGGCTGTTCAATGGTGGACTACACGCTCAAAGAAGGGATTGAGAAAGAGCTGCTGGAAAAATTCCCTGAACTTAAGGGTGTGCGCGATCTCACCGAGCATCAGCGCGGCGAGCACTCCTACTATTAACGCCTGACGGCCCCCGAGTAAAAGAGGGCGTCTTACCCATGTCTGACGGCCTCCCAAGTAAGAGAGGCGGCTGATTAAACCTGACGGCCCCGCAAATAAGAACTGGCGTCTAATGACCGCCTGACGGCCCTCAAGCAGATGGGGGTCGTTCAGCCCAGCCGCGCTCCCGGACCGCTGTGCCAGGGCAAACGGCTTGGGCTGCGCTGCTGACTGCAGGCCCCCCCGCGCCCGGTGACGACGTTCTTATTAACGCCATTACCCCGCACGATCGTCGTTATCGTCCTGCGCTCTCCTGGCCGAACGGCTCAGCGCAGGCGCCAAAGCAAGGCGTCGCCCGTCTCCAACCGCCGTAAGCAGTCGGATTATGTCAGGGTCGCTAAACATCGTTTCCAGATCCCGCGTCAGTTTACGCCGCCAATTAGGATAGGCATCGGTGGTACCGGGGACATTGACCGGCGTCGCCATTTGCAGCCAGTCTTCGGGCTGTAATCCCAGCAGCGCGCTGCGGCTTTGCGCCATAAAACGGTGTATGGCGGCGTTCATGGCGGATGACATAGCGACATCTTCCGCCCGCACAGGCGTGTTGGCCGGTAAGCAGTCCGCGCGCCGCAGTGCGTCCAGCAGCGCCTGCCGTTCCTGACGACGCTCCTCCAGAAGCCGTTGCCAAGTTTGCTCGTCGTCATACAGGCCCAGTCGGTGGGCCAGGTCGATGTCCGCCCCTTGCCAAAAGCCGCTTAACGTCGCGAGATCATGGGTGGTTAGCGTGGCCATCGCCTGCGCGGGATAGTCCGCCTGCGCACGGAATTGCCGATCCTGATCCCGTTCAAAAAACAGCACTTTATACGAATACACGCCTGCGGTACGCAGCTTCTCGACGATGTCCTCCGGCACGGTGCCGAGATCCTCGCCGATGACCATACAGCGTTGGCGCTGGCTCTCGAGGGCCAGTACCGCCAGCAGATCCTCCACCGGATAGCGCACGTAAGCGCCGTGCGCCGAACCGTAGCCCTGCGGTACCCACCACAGGCGCATCAAAGCCATCACATGATCCAGGCGCAGCGCGCCGCAATAGCGCATATTGGCGCGCAGCATGTCGATAAAAGGCTGATAGCCGCGCGCGTACAGCACGTTCGGATCCTGCGGCGGCAATTGCCAATTCTGGCCCTGCGGGCCCAGCCTGTCCGGCGGCGCACCCACCGACGCGGACAAACAATAAAGCAGAGGATCGGCCCAGGTTTCCACGCCGCCCTCGCCGACGCCCACCGCCAAATCGCGATAAATCCCCACCGGCATCCCCACCGGCATCCCCACCGGCATCCCCACCGGCATCCCCACCGGCATCCCCACCGGCATCCCCAGCCGCTGACTGAGCCGATAACAGCCCTCCAACTGCCTGGCCGCCAGCCACTGCAGATAACTGAAAAATGCGATCTCGTCCGGGTGTTGTTGCCTGAAACGCGCTAACGCCGCGCTGCCGACCTGTTGATACTCCGCCGGCCAGGCGCGCCAGCCCGGACCGCTGCCGCTATCAGCCACCTGTTGCAGCTGCAGTGCATCAAAGGTGGCCTGCTGATACAGACTGTCGCCGCCGGCCAGCGACAAATTCGGCCAGCGAGCGACGTTCAGGACAGCCTTCCCCTCGCCGCTGGAATTGCGTCCAGGCGTAACGCAGCGCCGTCAGCTTGAGCTGCATCACCTGCGCATAGTTAACATAGTCATCCGCGCGCAGCGCCTGCAGGCGCTGCCCGGTTTCCGGCTGCCGCCACCATTGCTGCGCGGGTTCACTTTGTAAAAAATCGTCCAAGCCGCCGACGTCGATATAGATAATATTCAGCCAGCGGCGCGAGGAGGGGCTGTAGGGACTGGCCCAGTCGGGCAGGGCCGGATATAGCGCATGCAGCGGGTTGATGCCGACAAAAGCGCCACCGAGCTTAGCAACGCCTGCGATCATTTGCGCCAGATCGCCGAAATCGCCGATGCCCCAATTGCGTGACGAACGCAGCGTATAGAGCTGGACAGTGCTACCCCACAGCCGCTGGCCCGCACGGAGCGCCGGCGGTTCATAACAGCGCTCGGGGGCGACAATCACTTTGCACTCCCAACGGCGGTCTGCGGCACTTAGCGTCAACCGGTGGTAACCGTCGGACACCCCCGCCGGCAGCGTCAATTGATGCGCACCGCGTTCTGAGTCAGGCGCAGATCCCTCGCCGCCGGCCAAGGGATTTACCAAAGTCTGCCCGTGATGCTGCCTGCCCGACTCCTCGGTAAGCGTCCAGGCCCCGGATATCCCGTCCGGCAACGTCAGCGAGCGCTTACGTTTACCGCCGGTCACCCACACAGGCGGCAGCGGCGCCGAGGGGTTACAGGCATCAGCCCCCGGCATGGCGGCCAGCAGTAGCCGCAGTGTCTCCGGGCTAATGCGCCGCGGCCGTTGCCAGGCGTCGACGTACTCGGTAATAATGCCGGCCTGCTGCGCCCGCTGATAAAGCGCCTCCGGGTCTGTCATCGTCGCGCCCCTCGGTTGTCCATGCTGTCCCCGTGTCTGGTCATCGCGCCGCCTTAACGTTTTGCTTGCCAGATACGCTGTTGATAATCGCGTATCGCCCGGTCCGAGCTGAAGAATCCCACCCGCGCGGTATTAAGCACCGCCCAACGTGTCCAATCATCGGGACGGCGATAAAGCGCGTCCACCTGCTGTTGGGCGCGGCAATAGGCGGCGAAATCCGCCAGCACCAGATAAGGATCGCCGCCTTTTTGCAAGCTTTGCAACAACAAGTCGAAAGCATGCTTGTCTTTATTGCTGTAGACGCCGCTGGACAATTCTGCCAACAACCCTTTCAACGCCTTATCCTGCTTGAGGATCTGCGCCGGTTTGTAGCCGCCGGCGACCAGCGTCTTCACCTAACTCTTCGTATGGCCGAATATGAAAATATTTTCCTCGCCCACCTGCTCGGCGATTTCGACATTCGCGCCGTCGAGCGTACCGATGGTTAGCGCGCCATTCAGCGCCAGTTTCATATTGCCGGTGCCCGATGCCTCTTTGCCGGCGGTGGAGATCTGCTCGGACAAATCCGCCGCGGGGATCATCCATTCAGCGAGCGTCACGCGGTAATCGGGCATGAAAATCACCTTCAGCCGATCATTAATCGTGCGGTCGTTATTGATCTTGTACGCCACCTGATTGATGGCATACAGAATGTTTTTCGCCAGCGCATAGCCCAGCGCTGCCTTGGCGCCGAACAAAAAGACCCGCGGCACGGTATCCAGCCCGGGGTTATCCCGCAATTGGCGATAGAGCGACAGAATATGCAGCAGATTCAAATGCTGGCGCTTATATTCGTGCAACCGTTTGATTTGCACATCGAATAAGGCTTCCGGGTCAACGCTGATACCCGTCACTTGGTGTATGTTGTCGGCCAACCGCCGCTTGTTATCGCGTTTAATCTGCTGGAAGCGAGCGCGAAACGCCGCCTCATCCGCAAACGGCTCCAGCGCTTTCAGCCTTTCCAGCCGCGTTATCCAGCTCTTGCCAATCGTCTGGTCAATCAGCGCCGCCAACTGCGGATTACACTGCTGCAGCCAGCGGCGCGGGGTAATACCGTTGGTCACGTTGTGGAACTTTTGCGGCCACAGTTGATAGTATTCGGGAAACAGGTCGCTTTTCACCAGATCGGAATGCAACGCGGCGACGCCGTTTACCGCGAAACCGCATACCACGCATAAATTTGCCATGCGTACCTGTTTATCATGCAGCACCGCCAGACGGTGCCAAACTGCGCTATCGCCCGGCCAACGCTGGTCCACCAGCACCCGTAACCGATCGTTGATGTGTTTGATAATGGCGAAATGGCGCGGCAGTAACGTCTGCACCAGCTTCTCATCCCAACGCTCCAGCGCCTCAGGCATCAGCGTGTGATTGGTATAGGCAAAAGTGCGTGAGGTAATCAGCCAGGCTTCATCCCACGTCAGCTGGTGTTCGTCGAGCAACACGCGCAACATTTCGGGGATAGCGATGGCGGGATGGGTATCGTTGAGCTGGATAACCTCATAATCCGGCAAACTTTCCAGACTGCGGCCGGCCACATGGTGACGGCGCAGAATATCCGCCACCGCGCAGGCGCATTGGAAATACTGAATAACCCCGAGTTTATTAGAGAGTAATTTTGGCAATACTACGCCGCTTCCTCTGATGCTAATTGCAAAGCGTAATAGTTCATTTCGGCTTCAGTAGGAGGGATGTAACCCAGCCGCCCGAGCAGCCTTCTGTTGTTGTACCAGTCCACCCAGTCCACCCAGTCCACCCAGTCCACCCAGTCCAGCGTGGCCAACTCCACTTCCGTCCGGTTTTTCCAGCTCCCGCGGTGGATAACCTCCGTTTTGTACAACCCGTTGATACTCTCTGCCATCGCATTATCGTAGGAGTCGCCG
>NZ_FRDB01000239.1 GCF_900143145.1 Candidatus Sodalis sp. SoCistrobi | reverse complement strand
TGCTCATGCTGAGTTTCCAGCACTAGATTAACTGCCCGTTCACGGACTTCCGGAGAGTAACGTTTGGTCGTTGTCATAGAGACCTCCACTTTTAAAGTATAGACTCTAATTTATCCGGGGTGATTCATCGTGTCACCAAGATTTACCCCTTCCAGTTCTTGGTGTGCCCAGCCATCTGAATCCCGTGTCATTTTTCAGCGCCGTAAATGGCGATAGTACACGTCGGTTTCACTTCATTTACAACCCCACCGGCTGCCTATTTCAGCCCGCTAACCCTTGGCATATAAGTCGTTGCGGACTTGTGTATAACGAGGTGGCGTCAGCCGGCACTTCGCGGGTGCCCAGCAGGTCTTCTTCGATACGGATGAGGGTTGACATGCGTCTTCCTTGTAATTGTCGGTCTTTATCATTAATGTTAAAAGAAAATGGGTTAATATCTACTCTATGCAGTGTCTTTAACTGACGTGTGTTTTATTTTTGCCATTATATTCTGTCATTAAGACAAGACCATTAAGTCGATCACGCTTAGTTAATCGTTTTTATTTAACCAGTTAGCGTCAGCGGTCTGTTACCCTGTCGGACCACGACCCGGCGTGCCGCTTGAAAATCGTCTTGAGGGATACCATTACACTAAGATAAGCCGGCAACAAGGCTCATTTTTTTGCGGTGGCGAATTTTAGCGTTTATCGCCTACGACGTTCGCCGCCGCAATCGATAACACAGGAGAATTCGGTGCGCTGGATACCGTTAATCATTATCTTTATCATCATCTACATTGAGATTTCCCTTTTCATACAGGTCGCTCATGTTCTTGGCGTGCTGGCGACGTTATTACTGGTGATCGCCACCTCTTTTATCGGCGTCTCGCTGGTGCGCGCTCAGGGGCTGCGCATTCTGGGGCAAATGCAGGTCAAACTGGCCCGCGGAGAGAGCCCCGCCGGCGAGATGATCAAAAGCGTTTCACTGCTGCTGGCGGGATTTTTGCTGCTGCTGCCCGGTTTTTTCACTGATTTTCTCGGTCTGCTGCTGTTATTGCCACCGATACAGAATCTGATAACGCTGCGCCTATTGCCTTATCTGCGATTTCAGCGTGGTCAGGGCGCCGGGGGAGAAACCTTCGAGGGCGAGTACCGCCGTCATGACCTTCCTCAAGACAGGTTAAACGACCGCCACGACGACGAGAAATAAGCTAAAAAAAGGGGGTGGGGTGACAACATGTAACTTATTGATTAAATTAATTTTAAATATATTATGGCGAAAATTTGATCGTTTAAGTGAAAAAATTTTTTATCACCCCCTTGAAGCCTCACCGAACGCCCCCATCTTAATCACCACGAGGCCGGGCATGACGTCATGCCGGGCATTCATCCCAAAAAAACTGATACGGACTTTCTCAAGGGGAGCTATCAATGAAAATTCGTCCATTACATGATCGCGTTATCGTCAAGCGTAAAGAAGTCGAAGCCAAGTCTGCGGGCGGCATTGTGCTGACCGGCTCTGCGGCGGGTAAGTCCACCCGCGGTGAAGTACTGGCTGTGGGCCACGGCCGTATCCTGGAGAACGGCGAAGTGAAAGCGCTGGACGTGAAGGTAGGCGACATCGTGATTTTCAATGACGGATATGGCGTGAAGGTTGAGAAAATCGACAACGATGAAGTACTGATCATGTCCGAAAGCGACATCCTGGCTATCGTTGAGCAGTAATCCGCGCGTAATCATCTGAACTGAACGAATTTAAGGGAAATAGAAATGGCAGCTAAAGACGTAAAATTCGGTAGCGACGCTCGCGTAAAAATGCTTCGCGGCGTAAATGTTCTGGCCGACGCGGTTAAAGTGACTCTGGGTCCTAAAGGCCGTAATGTCGTGCTGGACAAATCCTTCGGCGCGCCGGTTATCACGAAAGACGGCGTTTCGGTCGCACGTGAAATCGAATTGGAAGATAAATTCGAGAACATGGGCGCGCAAATGGTGAAAGAAGTTGCCTCTAAATCTAATGACGCTGCAGGCGACGGTACCACTACCGCGACCGTGCTGGCCCAGTCTATCGTTAACGAAGGCCTGAAAGCCGTGGCCGCCGGCATGAACCCGATGGATCTGAAGCGTGGAATCGATAAAGCCGTTATCGCCGCCGTGGAAGAACTGAAAAAACTGTCCGTACCCTGCGCCGATTCCAAAGCCATCGCCCAGGTGGGTACCATCTCCGCCAACGCTGATGAAACCGTCGGCACCCTGATTGCTGAAGCCATGGCGAAAGTGGGCAAAGAAGGCGTCATCACCGTGGAAGAAGGTTCCGGTCTGCAAGACGAGCTGGACGTGGTGGAAGGGATGCAGTTCGACCGTGGTTACCTCTCCCCGTATTTCGTCAACAAGCCGGAAACCGGCGCCGTTGAACTGGAAAGCCCGTTCATTCTGCTTGCCGACAAGAAAATCTCCAATATCCGCGAAATGCTGCCGGTGCTGGAAGCCGTTGCCAAAGCAGGCAAACCGCTGCTGATCATTGCTGAAGACGTTGAAGGCGAAGCGCTGGCGACGCTTGTTGTGAACACCATGCGCGGTATCGTTAAAGTCGCCGCCGTCAAGGCACCGGGCTTCGGCGATCGCCGTAAAGCCATGCTGCAGGATATCGCTATCCTGACCGCGGGTACCGTTATCTCCGAAGAAATCGGCCTCGAGCTGGAAAAAGCCACCCTGGAAGATATGGGCCAGGCTAAGCGTGTCGTTATCACCAAAGACACCACCACCATCATTGACGGCGAAGGCGACAAAGCGCTGATCGATAGCCGCGTTACGCAAATCAATCAGCAGCGCGACGAAGCCACCTCCGATTACGATCGTGAAAAACTGCAAGAACGCGTGGCCAAACTGGCAGGCGGCGTTGCGGTTATCAAAGTAGGTGCTGCTACCGAAGTCGAAATGAAAGAGAAAAAAGCGCGCGTTGAAGACGCCCTGCACGCCACTCGCGCTGCAGTGGAAGAAGGCGTAGTCGCCGGTGGCGGCGTGGCGCTGATTCGCGTCGCTAACAGCATTGCTGAACTGCGTGGCGACAATGAAGATCAGAACGTCGGTATTAAAGTCGCGCGCCGCGCGATGGAAGCGCCGCTGCGTCAGATCGTTGCCAACGCCGGTGAAGAGCCGTCCGTCATTGCCAATAAGGTGAAAGCGGGTGAAGGTAATACCGGTTACAACGCGGCTACCGAAGAGTACGGCAATATGATCGACATGGGTATCCTGGATCCGACCAAGGTAACCCGTTCTGCGCTGCAGTATGCAGCTTCCATCGCCGGTCTGATGATCACCACCGAATGCATGGTGACCGACCTGCCGAAGGAAGACAAGCCTGATTTGGGTGGCGCAGGCGGCATGGGCGGTATGGGCGGCATGGGCGGCATGGGCGGTATGATGTAATCCCTCCGCACCGTTAGTTGCTCAGAAACCCCCGGCTTGCCGGGGGTTTTGTTTTTTTGGTAAAAAATTATCAACGAAGCGGGTTTTAAGGTATAAACTCAGGGCGTCCACAGGGCGGCTAGCTAGCCGAAAAAAACGGACTGGCTGCGACGGCGGGAAGCGTGGCGCACACGGCAAATTTGCCCTACCTTACAGGAACTCATGAGGAAAAAGATGCGGACCAAATTCTTAATGATGCTTTGTGCCGGCAGTCTATCGATGGCGGGATGCAGCAGCACACATGAATTAACGGCAGCCGGCCAGTCGGTGCGTTTCACCGACGAACAGCCCGGCAGCGAGTGCCGCCTTTTGGGCGAGCTTACCGGCACCCAGAGCAATTGGCTTTCCGGCCAAAATGGTGATAACAGCGCCATGCGCGGCGCGGCGAATGATTTAAGGAACCGTGCGGCCGCTATGGGCGGCAACGTCATTTACGGTGCCACCAGTCCGGTCAGTAAGAAAGAAACCTATCTGGCGAGCTTTGTGCCGCTGGACAGCAAAATTCAAGGGAAAGTCTTTACCTGCCCTTAATGCATAGGTATCTACACATTTATCGTGATACCTGTTATTACTTTGCAGAATGATTTCAACCTATCTGTTGGCGGGATTGACTCTCGCCTTACCCGCCGATATCAGACGCTGTGAATCACCCCGGATAAATTAGAGTCTATACTTTAAAAGTGGAGGTCTCTATGACAACGACCAAACGTTACTCTCCGGAAGTCCGTGAACGGGCAGTTAATCTAGTGCTGGAAACTCAGCATGAGCA
>NZ_FRDB01000049.1 GCF_900143145.1 Candidatus Sodalis sp. SoCistrobi | reverse complement strand
CGGCGACTCCTACGATAATGCGATGGCAGAGAGTATCAACGGGTTGTACAAAACGGAGGTTATCCACCGCGGGAGCTGGAAAAACCGGACGGAAGTGGAGTTGGCCACGCTGGACTGGGTGGACTGGTACAACAACAGAAGGCTGCTCGGGCGGCTGGGTTACATCCCTCCTACTGAAGCCGAAATGAACTATTACGCTTTGCAATTAGCATCAGAGGAAGCGGCGTAGTATTGCCAAAATTACTCTCTAATAAACTCGGGGTTATTCAGGGCTGGACGCCGACCGGCCCGGATATGATAACGGATCTGCGCCAAGGGGATTACTTCGCAGGCTAAGACGGACCCGGCAGCGGGTCGAGCCCAGCGGCACGGCGTCACGCCGCGGCGCGCTGGGGGCAGATTTGCCTACTTCCGTCCTCAGCAGACGCCCAGGCTGCCGCCCTCAGCGAATTTCCCTATTTACTCCCCTCTGCCGCCCTGATCCCCTCTGCACAATTTGCCATGCTAACCCCATCCTCAGGCTCACCGCCGCGAGGTTAACCCCGCCACTGCGGCGATTTTGCGTGTCCCGCGTGCCGTTGCCGCCGCTTATTTACGCAGGCTCGGCGACGCAAAGATGTGGTCTTGCCGGATAAGTGATACCATAGCGCCGAAAGTGACCTACCGTTGGCGCGGTGGGTGATGAGTGAAGCTGTTTGCCTGCCAAACTCGCGATTGTTGGTTAGTTGGCAGCGTAATCGGTTGATATCGACAAAAAAGATGAAACGTAAGTGATCTTGCGTAGGGATCACCACTGCATTTAAGGAACCCGCATGCCCGTTATAACTCTCCCTGATGGCAGTCAGCGTCAGTTTGCCAATCCCGTTTCCCCCCTTGATGTGGCTCGCGACATTGGTCCCGGTCTGGCCAAAGCCTGCATCGCCGGCCGCGTTAACGGCGAGCTGATTGATGCCGTTGATGTCATTGACCACGATGCCCAACTGGCCATTATTACCGCCAAAGACGAGGCGGGGCTGGAAATAATCCGCCATTCCTGCGCCCACTTGCTGGGACACGCCATCAAACAATTGTGGCCACAGACCAAAATGGCGATCGGTCCGGTTATCGACAAAGGCTTTTATTATGACGTCGATCTCGATCATACCCTGACCCAGGACGATATCAGCCTGCTGGAAAAGCGGATGCACGAACTGGCTGAAAAAGACTACGACGTCATCAAGGAAAAAGTCAGCTGGCAGCAGGCCCGTGAGGCGTTCGTCGCGCGCGGCGAGGATTATAAAGTGGCTATCCTCGACGAGAATATCCGTCGCGATGAACGTCCCGGGCTTTATCATCATGAAGAATACGTCGATATGTGCCGCGGCCCGCACGTGCCCAATATGCGTTTCTGCCATCATTTCACCCTGCAAAAAACCTCCGGCGCCTATTGGCGCGGCGACAGTAAAAACAAAATGCTACAGCGCATTTACGGTACCGCCTGGGGCGATAAAAAGCAGCTTAATACCTACCTGCAGCATCTGGAAGAAGCGTCGAAGCGCGATCATCGTAAAATCGGCAAGCAGCTTGATTTGTATCACATGCAGGAAGAAGCGCCGGGTATGGTGTTCTGGCACAACGACGGCTGGACGCTTTTCCGCGAGCTGGAAACCTTTGTGCGTATGAAGCTCAAAGCCTATCAGTATCAGGAAGTGAAAGGCCCGTTCATGATGGACCGCGTGCTGTGGGAAAAGACCGGGCACTGGGACAATTACGCCGAGCATATGTTTACTACCTCGTCGGAAAACCGGGAATATTGTATCAAACCGATGAATTGCCCGGGGCATGTGCAGATTTTCAATCAGGGTCTGAAGTCGTATCGCGATTTACCGCTGCGGATGGCGGAATTCGGCAGTTGCCACCGCAATGAGCCGTCTGGCTCGCTGCACGGATTGATGCGGGTACGCGGCTTTACCCAGGACGACGCCCATATCTTTTGTACCGAAGACCAGGTACGAGATGAAGTAAACAATTGCATCAAAATGGTGTATGATATGTACGGCACGTTTGGCTTCGAGAAAATCCTGGTCAAACTGTCTACCCGCCCGGAAAAGCGTATCGGCAGCGATGACGCCTGGGACCGGGCGGAGCAGGACCTGGCCGCCGCGCTGACGGAAAACGGTATCGCCTTTGAATATCAGCCGGGCGAGGGGGCTTTTTATGGTCCCAAAATTGAATTTACGCTTCTCGATTGCCTGGATCGTGCCTGGCAATGTGGTACGGTGCAGCTCGACTTCTCGCTGCCCGGTCGTTTGAACGCCTCGTACGTCGGGGAAAACAACGAACGGGTGGTGCCGGTCATGATCCACCGCGCTATTCTGGGGTCAATGGAACGTTTCATTGGCATTCTGACGGAAGAGTATGCGGGTTTCTACCCGACCTGGCTGGCGCCGACGCAGGTCGTCGTGATGAACATTACCGATAATCAGTCGGAATATGTCGCAAAACTGACGGAAAAACTGTCTGCGGCAGGGATTCGGGTGAAAGCAGACTTGAGAAATGAAAAAATAGGCTTTAAAATCCGCGAACATACTTTGCGTCGGGTGCCTTACATGCTGGTCTGCGGAGATAAAGAAGTTGAAGCAGGCAAGGTTGCCGTGCGTACACGCCGCGGTAAAGACTTGGGCAGTTTCGACGTTAACGAGATTATTACCACGCTGCAGCACGAAATCCGCAGCCGTAATCTTCATCAACTGGAGGAATAAAGTATTAAAGGCGGAAAACGAGTTCAACCGGCGCGTCCCAATCGTATAAACCGAGAAATCCGCGCCGCAGAGGTTCGTCTGACGGGTATCGACGGCGAGCAGATTGGTATAGTCAGCCTGAATGAAGCGCTTGAAAAAGCTGAGGAAGCGGGCGTTGATTTAGTCGAAATCAGCCCCAATGCCGAGCCGCCGGTTTGCCGAATCATGGATTACGGCAAGTTCCTCTATGAGAAGAGCAAATCCACCAAAGAGCAGAAGAAAAAGCAGAAAGTTATTCAGGTTAAGGAAATCAAATTCCGGCCTGGTACCGATGAAGGCGACTATCAGGTAAAACTACGCAACCTGATTCGTTTTCTGGAAGACGGCGATAAAGCCAAAATCACCCTGCGGTTCCGCGGACGTGAAATGGCGCACCAACAGATCGGCATCGAAGTGCTTAATCGCGTTCGCGACGATTTGAGTGAACTGGCGGTAGTGGAATCTTTCCCCTCCAAAATTGAAGGCCGCCAGATGATCATGGTGCTCGCACCCAAGAAGAAACAGTAAGGCCTGACAAGTAAGGCGCCGTTTCGGCGTCGCCTTCGCCTCACTGATTCATATTATTAACAATGCGGAGTAGAGATAAACTCATGCCAAAAATCAAGACAGTACGCGGTGCCGCAAAGCGCTTTAAGAAAACGGCTTCGGGCGGTTTCAAGCGTAAGCATGCTAACCTGCGTCATATTCTGACCAAAAAATCCACTAAGCGTAAGCGTCACCTGCGCCCGAAATCCATGGTTTCCAAAGGGGATCTGGGTTTGGTCGTACGTTGTCTGCCCTACGCGTAAGCGTCATTTTAATTGGTTTGAATAAGACTTTAGGAGAGAGCATATGGCTCGCGTAAAACGTGGTGTGGTAGCACGTGCACGTCACAAAAAAATCTTGAAACAAGCGAAAGGCTACTACGGTGCCCGTTCGCGCGTTTACCGTGTCGCCTTTCAGGCGGTTATCAAAGCAGGTCAGTACGCTTACCGTGACCGTCGTCAGAAGAAACGTCAGTTCCGTCAGCTGTGGATCGCGCGTATCAACGCCGCGGCCCGTCAGAACGGTATTTCTTACAGCCGGTTCATCAATGGCTTGAAAAAAGCGTCCATTGAGATCGACCGTAAAATCCTGGCGGATATCGCTGTGTTCGACAAAGTGGCTTTCGCCGCTCTGGCCGATAAAGCGAAAGGCGCCCTGGCGTAAGCCGGTTAAAGAAGAGGGAGCCGGTCTCCCTCTTTTTTTTTTTCGCATCAACGTCGGGCAGGATTTTACGTTGTCAAAACACAGCATCTACAAGGTAATGCAAGCATGAATGCTGCTATTTTCCGTTTCTTTTTTTACTTTAGCACCTGTATCCCGGGGGCTTGCGCGTAAGTCAAGAAACGAAAAATAGCGCTAAAGCCTCCCGGAGTGGAGGCTTTTTTATTGCTGATAAGCGGGGTGCGCTGCCCGTTTTATAAGGTCAGGGCCATCCGCTCATTTACGGTTAAGCCATCTACGGCAGGAAGAAGAGGAAAGCAATGCCACATCTCGCAGATTTGGTTGTGCAGGCCAAAGCAGATATCGAACGGTCCCAGGATATAGAGGCGTTGGAGTTGGTCCGCGTCGAATATTTAGGCAAAAAAGGGCATTTTACCCAGCAAATGACGGCGCTGCGGGATCTGGCGCCGGACGCGCGGCCGGCGGCGGGTGCGGTAATCAATCAGGCCAAACAGGACGTGCAGCAGGCGCTGGCCGAGCGCAAAGCATCGCTTGAGGGCGCGGCGCTGGAGGCGCGGCTGGCGGCCGAGACGCTGGACGTCTCGCTGCCGGGGCGCCGCATGGAAAACGGCGGTCTGCATCCGGTATCCCGCACCATCGCGCGTATTGAACATTTCTTCGGTGAATTGGGCTTTTCGGTGGCTACCGGGCCGGAAATCGAAGATGATTATCATAATTTCGACGCCCTGAATATCCCCGCCCATCACCCTGCACGTGCCGATCACGATACCTTCTGGTTTGACGCCACCCGGCTTTTGCGCACCCAGACCTCCGGCGTACAGATCCGTACCATGAAGGCGCAGCAGCCGCCGATTCGCATTATTGCGCCGGGGCGGGTGTACCGCAACGATTATGACCAGACCCATACGCCGATGTTCCACCAGATGGAGGGGCTGATTATCGATACCGATATCAGTTTCACCAACCTGAAGGGCACGCTGCATGATTTTCTGCGCAACTTTTTTGAAGAAGACCTGCAGGTCCGTTTCCGCCCGTCTTATTTTCCGTTTACCGAACCCTCCGCCGAAGTGGACGTGATGGGCAAAAACGGTCGTTGGCTGGAAGTGTTGGGTTGCGGCATGGTGCATCCGAATGTCCTGCGCAATGTCGGCATCGATCCGGAAATATACTCCGGCTTCGCTTTCGGCATGGGCATGGAGCGGTTAACGATGCTTCGTTACGGTGTCACGGATTTGCGCGCATTCTTTGAAAACGATCTGCGTTTTCTTAAACAATTTAAATAAGGGCGGGATTAACACATGAAATTCAGTGAACTTTGGCTGCGTGAATGGGTGGATCCTGCCATCGACAGCGAGGCGCTGGCGGATCAAATTACCATGTCCGGCCTGGAAGTGGACGGTGTGGAATCGGTCGCCGGCCGGTTTACCGGCGTGGTAGTCGGTCGGGTGGTGGAGTGCCGTCAGCATCCCAACGCCGACAAATTGCGCGTCACCAAGGTGGATGTCGGCGGCGAGCGGCTGCTGGATATCGTCTGCGGCGCCCCCAATTGCCGCGCCGATCTGCGGGTGGCGGTGGCTATGCTTGGTGCTGTGCTGCCGGGCGACTTTAAAATCAAAGCCGCCAAACTGCGCGGAGAGCCGTCGGAAGGCATGCTGTGCTCGTTCTCCGAATTAGGCATTAGCGGCGACCATGACGGCATCATTGAACTGCCCGCCGAGGCGCCTGTCGGCCAGGATATCCGCGCGTATTTGCAGCTCGACGATAACACTATCGATATCAGCGTGACGCCGAACCGCGCCGACTGCCTTGGTCTGCTCGGTATTGCCCGCGATGTCGCGGTGCGCAACCGCCTGCCGCTGCACATGCCAGCCATCGAGACGGTGGCGCCGGTGATTAGCGACACATTGCCTATCCGCGTTGATGCGCCCGACGCCTGCCCGCGGTATTTGGGCCGGGTGGTGAAGAATATCAATATCGGCGCCGCGACGCCGCTGTGGATGACGGAAAAACTGCGCCGCTGTGGACTGCGCTCGGTGGACGCGGTGGTGGATATTACCAACTATGTGCTGCTGGAGCTGGGGCAGCCGATGCATGCTTTCGATCGCGCGCGCATCGAAGGGGGGATTGTGGTGCGTCATGCCGGGCAGGATGAGACGCTGACCTTGCTCGACGGCAGCGATGTGACGCTTTCGCCCGATACGCTGGTGATTGCCGACCATAGCCAGGCGCTGGCCATGGCGGGGATTTTCGGCGGCGCCGCGTCCGGTATCAGCCCGACCACCCGCGACGTGGTGCTGAAATGCGCCTTTTTTAACCCGTTGGCCATCACCGGCCGCGCCCGCCGCTACGGGCTGCACACCGATGCATCGCACCGCTATGAGCGCGGCGTGGATCCGGCGCTGCAACCGCGCGCCATGGAGCGGGCGACCGCGCTGCTGGTCGCCATCTGCGGCGGCCAGCCGGGCCCGGTTATCGATGTGACTTCCGCATCCGCGCTACCGCAGCCGGCCACCATCACGCTGCGCCGTAAAACCCTGGACCGTTTGATTGGCCATGTTATCCCGGACGAAGACGTGAGCGATATTCTGACCCGTCTGGGCTGCCAGGTCAGCCGTACCGCCCAGGGCTGGCAGGCCGTGGCGCCGAGCTGGCGTTTTGATATGGCTATCGAAGAAGATTTGATAGAAGAGGTCGCGCGGGTGTACGGCTACGACGCGATCCCCAATGTGCCGGTGCGCGCCAATCTGGTGATGCCGCACCACCGCGAGGCGGCGCTGCCGCTGGCGCGGGTTAAAACGCTGTTGGTGGACCGCGGCTATCAAGAAGCGATCACCTACAGTTTTGTCGATCCCAAAACCCAGGCGCTGCTGCATCCTCAGCAGGCGCCGCTGATGCTGCCCAGCCCGATTTCCCAGGATATGTCCGCGATGCGTTTGTCATTATGGACCGGTCTTCTTGGCGCGGTGGTCTATAATCAGAATCGTCAGCAGCAGCGAGTCCGCCTGTTTGAGAGCGGTTTGCGCTTTGTGCCTGATAACGCTGCCGACCTGGGAATTCGTCAGGATCTTATGCTGGCCGGGGTCATTGCCGGTCCGCGGTCCGATGAACATTGGGATCAGCCGCGCCAGCCGGTAGATTTTTACGACGCCAAAGGCGATCTTGAGGCAATACTTGAGCTTACCGGCAAATTAGACGATATTGAGTTCAGGGCACAACGGCATCCCGCGCTGCATCCGGGTCAGAGCGCCGCAATTTATCTTAACAATGAAGCCATTGGATTCATTGGCGTAATTCATCCCGAGCTTGAAGCAAAACTGAATTTAAATGGCCGTACGCTGGTGTTTGAACTACTCTGGGAGAAGGTTGCCGAGCGTAAAGTGCCTGAAGCGAATGACATTTCCCGCTTCCCCGCTAACCGCCGTGACATCGCCGTGGTGGTGGCTGATGACGTCGCCGCAGCAGATATTATCGCGGAGTGTAAGAAAGTTGGCGCAAATCAGTTAGTTGGCGTAAACTTGTTTGACGTGTACCGGGGCAGGGGCGTAGCGGAAGGTTTTAAGAGTCTGGCTATCAGCCTGATCTTGCAGGATACCGCTCGTACACTGGAAGAAGAGGAGATTGCCGCGACCGTTGCGAAATGCGTGGCGGCACTAAAGCAGCGATTCCAAGCATCCTTGAGGGATTGAACTTATGGCGCTTACTAAAGCTGAAATGTCAGAATACCTGTTTGAAAAGCTCGGGCTGAGCAAACGGGATGCCAAAGAAATTGTGGAACTGTTTTTTGAGGAAGTGCGCCGGGCGTTGGAAAATGGCGAGCAGGTTAAATTATCAGGTTTCGGTAATTTTGACTTGCGCGACAAAAATCAGCGGCCAGGACGCAATCCAAAAACGGGCGAGGATATTCCCATTACCGCTCGCCGGGTGGTGACCTTCCGCCCGGGACAGAAGCTGAAAAGCCGTGTTGAGAATGCCTCACCGAAAGAGTGAAGCAGACGCAACAAAGGCGCCGGTGCTGTTATCTTTTCGCGACACGGCTTTGGCATAAAGAGTGCTGACAGAGTCCTGGCCCTGGGGCCGAGACTTTGATTTCATTCTGGCTGACCGGCTGACCGGCTGACCGGCTGACCGGCTGACCGGCTGACCGGCTGACCGGCTGACCGGCTGACCGGCTGACCGGCTGACCGGCTGACCGGCTGACCGGCTGACCGGCTGGCTGATCCACCTCGGCTTAGCAACGCCATGTCGCGGGCCGCCGCGAACGCTCGCGCTCTTCGCTATAGCGGCACCAGCCGCCATAGGCGGTACCGTCGCGCGAACCCGCCAGCGCACAAGGCTCGCAAATAAACCCTCTCAGCCATTCCCCGTCTCCCCATTGCAGTGTCCCTATGCCCAGCGGCGCCGGGATCGGCGCGACCACCATCCTATGCCGTCGCGCCGCCGCCTGAACGCTTACGGTGCTATCACTTTCAATAGGATAACGTTAGGATAGGGGCATAATGGGCCAGCGGCGTGCTGCGCCAGCGTGTAAAGACGGACAAGGGAGTGATGGCAAAATGACCGCCTCGGGCAGTCCGGGTTACGCCCGTTTGCTGAAAAGGCAACAGCGGCTCGACCGGCGCCGGTTGGCCCTGCTCGGGCTGCTGCTGCTGCTGCTGGCGTTAGCCTTAGCGCCGGTGAAATCTGGCTATGGCCCAATCGCTGGTTGAGCGACGAGGCGCGGTTGTTTATTTGGCAACTGCGCTTGCCGCGAACGCTGGCGGTCGTGGTCGTGGGCGCATCGCTGGCGATGGCGGGGGCGGTCATGCAGGGCATTTTCGACAATCCGCTGGCGGAGCCGGGCCTGCTCGGCGTCGCCAACGGCGCCGGCATGACGTTGACGCTGGCGGTGCTATTGGGCGGCGGCAGGTTGCCGGTATGGATATTGGGGCTGAGCGCGGTAGCCGGCGCGCTGCTGATGACCTTGGTACTGTTGGGTTTTGCGCGCCGACAGACGTCCAATGCCCGGCTGCTGTTGACCGGCGTGGCGCTGGGGATCCTGTGCGGCGCCGTGATGACCTGGCTTATTTATTTCAGCACCAGCCTGGATTTACGCCAGCTGCTTTATTGGCTGATGGGCGGATTCAGCGGGGTGGACTGGCGCGATAAATGGCTGATGCTGTCGTTGCTGCCCTTTATTATTTGGCTATGCTTCTGCGGGCGGGTGATGAACCTGCAGGCGTTGGGCGACGTGTCCGCACGGCAATTGGGATTGCCGGTCTATTTCTGGCGCACCGGCTTTGTGCTGGCGTTCGGCTGGATGGTGGGGATAAGCGTCGCGCTGGCCGGCGCCATCAGCTTTATCGGTCTGGTCGTGCCCCATATCCTCAGACTGTGGGGGCTTAACGATCACCGCGCGTTATTGCCCGGCTGCGGGCTGGCCGGCGGCGGTATACTGCTGCTGGCGGATGTGGTGGCCCGCATGAGTCTGCGGGCCGCGGAACTGCCGGTGGGCGTCGTCACCGCAACGCTTGGCGCCCCGGTGTTTATTTGGCTGCTGGTGCGCGTGCGCGACTAGCCGCTGCCGGCATCGGGGCTCGCGCGACAGCAAGGAGGGGAAGGATGCACGAAACACTTTATACATTGCCGTTAAAGTCGCTGGCGGGCGACATCACCACACTCGAACCCTACCGAGGTTCGGTGTTACTGATAGTCAATGTCGCCTCCCAATGTGGCCTTACCGACCAGTACGCGGGCTTGGAGCGTCTTTATCAAACCTGGCGCCATCAAGGGTTTGAGGTGCTGGGTTTTCCGTCGAACGAATTTGCCGGTCAGGAGCCGGGCAGTGATGAGGACATATTGGCCTTTTGCCGTGGAACTTTTGGTGTGCAATTTCCTATGTTCAGTAAAATCCACGTCAACGGCGAGCAGCGCCATCCGCTGTACCACGAGCTGATTGCGGCCTGTCCAGCATCGACGCCGGCACCAGAGGGGACGCTGTATGCGCGCTTGGCCGCAAAGGGGGTAACGCCGACGCATCAAGACGACGTGTTGTGGAACTTCGAGAAATTTCTCGTCGGTCGCGACGGGAACGTATTGGCTCGTTTCGCCCCTGACGTGACGCCGGATGACGCGCTTTTTCACGACGCGCTGCAACAGGCGCTGGCGCAATAGGCGATGGCGTTGACGTCACCCTCGTCCCCCTGGCTGCTCAATGCCCGAGACATTTCCGTCCCGGGCCGTTTACGGCCGTTGTCCCGCGCCGTTACCGCCGGCAGGCGTATCCATATTATCGGCCCCAACGGCGCCGGGAAAAGCACGCTGCTCGGCTGTCTGGCCGGCCTGCAACCGTTTCGCGGTGAACTGCAGGTGCTGGGCCAACCGCTTGCGGCCTGGACCCCGGGTGAGCTGGCCCGACGGCGCGGTTATCTGCCGCAGCTGGCGCGCGGCGGTGGTACGCAGCCGGTGTTTCACTATTTGCGCCAGCACCAGCCGGCGGCGGTCGGTGAGCGGGCCACGGCGCGGGCGGTAGCGTCCATCGCCGGGCGACTGGCGCTGTTGCCGATGCTGGCGCGGCCGTTAAACGCGCTTTCCGGCGGCGAGTGGCAGCGGGCGCGGCTGGCGGCGGTGATGCTGCAGGTCTGGCCGACGCTCAATACCGACGCCCGCCTGCTGATGCTGGATGAACCCGCCGCCAGCCTGGATATCGCGCAACAGGTCGCGCTGGACCAACTGATTGTCCTGTTGACCGCTGCGGGGCTGAGCGTGCTGATGTGTGCGCATGATATCAATCATACCCTGGCGCATGCCGACGAGGTCTGGCTGATGGCGCAGGGTGAACTGGTGGCGGCTGGCGCTGCCGCCGAGGTGATGACGCCCGAACAATTGGCTAAGGTGTTCGGCGTTGCGTTCAGCCTGGTGTCGGCCGGCGACCGCCGCTGGTTGGTGGCGCGTGAGAGAGTGAAACCACAATGAAAAGGACTGCTGTTCTCCTGTTGGGGCTGGCGCTGTTGTTGACCGGCTGTAGCCACCATGCGCCGCCGCCGGATCCGCGTCTGTCCGATTCGATCATGGTCATTGCCACGCTTAACGACCAGCTGAACCAATGGTACGGCACCCCTTATCGTTATGGCGGCCTGAGCCCGAGCGGGCTGGACTGCTCCGGTTTCGTCTATCTCACCTTCCGCGACCGTTTCGCTATTATGCTGCCGCGCACCACCGAGGCGCAAACCGATATCGGCAGCCGGGTGGATCGCGATGAGCTGCTGCCCGGCGATCTGGTGTTTTTCAAAACCGGCAGCGGCCGCTATGGCCTGCATGTCGGCATTTATGATACCGACAACACCTTTATTCACGCCTCCACCAGCCGCGGGGTGATCCGCTCGTCCTTGGAAAACAGCTATTGGCGTAAAGCCTATTGGCAGGCGCGGCGTATCTGACGGTGCCGTGCCGGGAGAAAACATGTCTGCATTACGATTACTGTTATCGGATTCCCACGATCCCTGGTTCAATCTGGCGGTAGAGGAGTGCATTTTCCGCCAGATGCCGGCCAGTCAGCGGGTACTGTTTCTCTGGCGCAACGCGCAAACCGTGGTGATCGGCCGCGCGCAAAACCCCTGGAAAGAGTGCAATACCCGGCGTATGGAACGCGATGGCATCCGTCTGGCCCGTCGCAGCAGCGGTGGCGGGGCGGTATTTCATGACTTGGGCAACACCTGTTTCACCTTTATGGCCGGCAAGCCGGGCTATGACAAAAGCATTTCCACCGCCATCATGTTGGACGGTCTGCGGCGGCTTGGGATTGAAGCCCGCGCCTCAGGGCGCAATGATTTGGTAATAGCGACGCCCGACGGCGAACGCAAAATCAGCGGCTCCGCCTACCGCCAGACCGCCGATCGCGGGTTTCATCACGGCACGGTGTTGCTGCATGCCGATCTGAGTCGCCTGGCACACTACCTGAATCCCGATGTGAAAAAATTACAGGCCAAGGGGATCACCTCGGTGCGCTCGCGGGTGGCGAATTTGGCCGAGCTGGTGCCGGGCATCGACCATGCGCGGCTGTGTCATAGCGTACAGCAGGCGTTTTTTGCCCACTATGGCGAGTCGGCGGTGCCGGAGCGTATTTCGCCGCAGCAGATCCCTGATTTGCCAGGGTTTGCCGAGCAGTTTCGTCGCCAAAGCAGCTGGGAATGGAACTTTGGCGCCGCGCCGGCCTTTAGTCACCTGCTCGACACCCGTTTTGCCTGGGGAGGAGTGGAGTTGCATTTTGACGTCGAGCACGGCGCCATCAGCCGCTGCCGGATTTTCACCGACAGTCTAAATCCCGCGCCGCTGGAAGCTCTGGCGCAACGGCTGCCGGGGGTGGACTACCGGGCGGCGGCGGTTGCGGCGTGCTGCAGGCAACTGATAGCGCTCTGGCCGGAAGAGCACGCGTCGCTGACGGCGGTGGCGGACTGGCTCGCGGCCAGCCTGCGTTGATGCGCGCGTCGGTGGCATCCAGGGTTATCCTTGCGGCCGCCGACGGCAGCAGTGGGCGCGCCCTTGGCATCGGTCGTTGCTGCCGCGCGGTTAGCGGCAGCAATGGGCGCGCCCTTGGCATCGGTCGTTGCTGCGGCGCGGTTGGCGGCAGCAATGGGCGCGCCCTTGGCGTCTGGCGTCGCTGCCGCGCGGTTGGCGGCAGAAAAGGGCGCGTCCTTGGCATCGGTCGTTGCCGCCGCGCGGTTGGCGGCAGCAATGGGTGCGCCCATGGCGTCCGGCGTTGCTGCCGCGCGGTTGGCGGTAGCAAGTCGGGCGCCAAAGACGCCGGCTATACTGAGGGCAGGAGGGCCTATGCCACATTATCCGCTGTTTACTAACAGTTATCACCGCTGCCTGCCGGGTTATTACAGTGAACTGGCGCCCACGCCGCTCAACGGTGCGCGTTTGCTATACCATAACGTCGAGCTGGCGCAGGATCTGGCGCTCGATCCGGCGCTGTTCACCGGTCAGGCGTCCGGCGTTTGGGCCGGCGAGCGCCTGCTGCCCGGAATGCAGCCGCTGGCGCAGGTGTACAGCGGGCACCAATTCGGCGTCTGGGCCGGCCGTCTGGGGGATGGCCGCGGCATTCTGCTCGGCGAGCAGCAATTGGCGGAGGGCAAAAACGTTGACTGGCATTTAAAGGGCGCCGGCCTGACGCCTTATTCGCGTATGGGCGACGGTCGTGCGGTACTGCGTTCCGTGGTGCGGGAATTTCTCGCCTCGGAAGCGCTGCATCATCTCGGTATCGCCACGACCCGCGCGCTTACGATTGTCACCAGCGAGGAGCCGGTGTGGCGCGAGCAGCCGGAAACGGGCGCGATGATGATGCGTATCGCCGACAGCCATGTGCGTTTTGGTCATTTTGAGCATTTTTATTACCTGCGCCAGCAGGATAACGTTACCCGCCTGGCGGATTACGTTATCGAACGGCACTGGCCCGCACTGGTGGGTGTCGACGGCCGTTATCGGCTGTGGTTGTCTGATGTGGTGGCGCGCACCGCGCGGATGATCGCCGGCTGGCAGGCCTGCGGCTTTGCCCACGGCGTGATGAACACCGACAATATGTCGATCCTCGGTCTGACCATTGATTATGGCCCTTATGGTTTTCTCGACGCCTGGCAACCGGGCTTTATCTGCAATCACTCCGATTATCAGGGGCGCTACGCATTTGATAATCAACCGGCGGTGGCGCTCTGGAATCTTAACCGGTTGGCGCAGTCGCTGGCGGGCCTGATGCCGGTGGCGGACTTGCAAGCCGCGCTGGCAGGTTACGAGCCGGCGCTGATGGCGGCTTTTGGTGAGCGGATGCGCGCCAAATTGGGGTTGACCCAAGCACAGGCACAGGATAATGCGTTGTTGACGAATTTGCTGCAACTGATGGCGCGGGAGGGGGCCGATTATACCCGGACTTTTCGCGCGCTCAGCCTGACCGCATGGCGGGATCCGCACACGCCGCTGCGCGACGATTTTGTCGACCGGGCGGCGTTTGACGACTGGTTCGGCCGTTACCGGCGGCGGCTGGGGGAAGAGGGCGTTGACGACGACGTGCGGCGCCAGGCAATGCTGGCGGCCAACCCGCGTATTGTGCTGCGTAACTACCTGGCCCAGCAGGCGATTACCGGGGCGGAAAAGGGGGATACAGGGGAACTGGCGCGGCTGCATCAGGCTTTGTGTGATCCCTACCGCGACCACCCCGGGCAGGATGATTTGGCCGCGCCGCCACCCGATTGGGGACGGCATCTGGCCATCTCCTGCTCCAGCTAACCGCGCCGGGTATAAGCCCTGCTTCGCCACCGGGCCGACACGCCGCGCTCCCTCTCGCCACATCCTGCTGGCGGCCGCTGCCGTTTACCTCAGCCGACGGTGTTTTTCGCTATAGTGGCGAATAACCATCCAGGCGTCTGCGCCGGCCACGCCGGCCAAATCCATAATACCGAAACGCGACTCGTAGCGGGAACCGTTTAGCGCCGGCAGCAGCGGCAGGCAAAAAAGATCCCGACGGCGTTGCTCCGCTTCCCATTGCACAAAAACCGACGTGTGGTGGGGGTCGCCCACCAGCGTAACGATTAGCCGCAGAAAATGATGCTTTAACAAGCCCAATTCAGTCAGATTTACCCGATGGGCAATAGCCGACGCTGCGGCTTGTTGGCCCGGTGCATAGGCGACCAGGGTGTTATCGATGGTGCGGGTAAGGGTAAACAGCGGCTGACGGAGGCCGTCGCTGTTTTTATACATCACGGCAAAGAAAGTGACGTCGCCGCGAAAGGAAAGCGCACAATCCAGCCGATAGGTGGAATGGGTTTGCGCCGGGTAATTTTTTTTCGCCGATAACATGGCGTGGGATCCGCCGTCATTATTGGCAAACAGGCACAGCAGGTTGGCTCTTTCCCGGGCGCTGGCGATCTGGGTATACATCAGCAAACGCCGCTGCTTAAGCTGGTACAGGCAGTGTAACTATCTTCGCCATAACTTTTTTCTCTAGAAGGCATCTGATTTGAATTGCCATCAAAATAATCACTTACTTCCTTGTTAAATGGTTGATACAATCCCCGGACGGGTAGCTTTGGTGCACAATGTCAACCCGAAAATGGTGTAAATCGCGGCCCGGCATGCCGCTGATGCCGAGGGTAACGGTCTTGAGATGTTTGCCTGTGGCGGCATAGGTATCTACACATCAGGGAGGAGGCTTAAGAGCAACTCTCGCTAAATGAGTAAGTTCTTCCAGACTATATTACGATAATAATTTTAGTGTATTCAACAAGATGGATGGGTCTGTAAATTTTTTTGTGTAAATGGCTCCATCGCTTAACTGGAGATTCGTTCTCCATACATCAACATGAATTGGCTCATAGCAGGTTTCCAGTCTCTGAGTGGCATGGTCCATTTGGCGGAAAT
>NZ_FRDB01000067.1 GCF_900143145.1 Candidatus Sodalis sp. SoCistrobi | reverse complement strand
TCATATGCTGTTTAACCAGCGTCTGATATCGGCGGGTAAGGCGAGAGTCAATCCCGCCAACAGATAGGTTGAAATCATTCTGCAAAGTAATAACAGGTATCACGATAAATGTGTAGATACCTATGCCGTTAAGGGCGGCTGGAGGGATTGACGGCGCCCTTGCGGTGTCGTCCCCGCAAGCGAACGCTGAATTTGCGCAGCGTCACGATACCGTGGCCTGCGCATTTTTTATCCCTGCTGTTGTGAACGGTGCGTTTTGTTTTACCCCCCACCATACGTATAATCCCTCTCATTATTCCGGTTTTGAAATAAACGGTCCGTTATGCTGTCACTGCTTATCTCCACCCTGCGGCAACACCTCAATGCCCATTTGCTGCCGGCGGCACCCGGTATTCGGCAGCTGGTTCTGCCCTGGCCGGACGGCGCCGCGGTGCCCTTGCTGGATTGGCTTAACGCCTGGCCGCTTTATCCGCAATGCTACTGGCAGCACCGCGACGGCCACGAAGAGGTGGCGAGCTGCGGTGCGGTGCGCCACTTCGCCGGTCTCGACGCGGCGCAGCGTTTTCTTGCCGCGCAACCGGCGTCGCCGGATCTGCGGGTTTGGGGGCTTAATGCTTTCGGCGCCGGCGAGGAGGTCGCGGAAAGCGCGCTGTTCTTACCGCGCCTGAGCTGGCGGCGTCAGCGGGAAGGTTATCAGGTGATCCTGACGCTTTGCAGTGCAACATCGCTTGCGGCAGATGCCGCCGATTTCCTCGCCTGGCTGGAGACGCACGGCCCCGCTGCGCCGGCGCCTCTGCCGCCGCTGACGGCCAAGGTTACAGGCGTAGCGCATCTGCCCGATTTGCCGGCGTGGCGCCGCCTGGTGCAGCAGGCGCTCGCGCAGTTTGGCCAGGGTGGGCTGGATAAAGTGGTGCTGGCCCGCCGCTCCGCGCTAAGCGTCGACCTGCCGCCGTCACCGCTGTCGCTGATGGCGGCAAGCCGACAGGTTAATCACCGCTGTTTCCATTATCTGCTGGCGTGGTCGCCGCATGACGCTTTTCTGGGATCCAGCCCGGAGCGATTGTACCACCGGCACGGCCGCCGCTTGGATACCGAAGCCCTGGCCGGGACCGTCGCCTGCGACCCGGATCCGCAGCAGGCCAGCCGGCAGGCGGCGTGGTTAATGGCGGACGAAAAAAACCAGCGTGAAAATCTGCTGGTGGTGGACGATATCTGCCAGCGGTTGCGGCAGGCGGCGCTGGCGCTGGATGTCAGCGGCCCGGAAGTCATCCCCCTGCGCACCGTGCAGCATCTGCGCCGGGTGATCCAGGGCGATTTGCAGTACGCCGACGACAGCCGCTGTCTGGCGCTGCTGCAGCCGACTGCGGCAGTAGCCGGCCTGCCGCGGCGGCCGGCGGCGGCGTTTATCCGGCATCATGAACCTTTCGCGCGCCAGTGGTACGCCGGGTCAGCGGGCTATCTCACCGCCGGCGAAAGCGAGTTTTGCGTGGCGCTGCGCTGCGCCCGGGTGTCGGATCAGCATATCTGGCTTTATGCCGGCGCCGGTATTGTGCAGGGATCCGATGCCGATCAAGAATGGCAGGAAGTGGAAAATAAAGCCGCCGGTCTGCAATCACTCTTCACCGGCGAGACGCGCGGGCAGCAAACGACCTAGATCGGTGTTTATATCAATATCCGCTCTTACAATGGACTTACAATAGGGTGTCACCCTCACCCCTGAGCGCCAGGCCCATCATGTCCGAAATTATGTTTAACCGTCGCTGGGCGACGCTACTGCTGGAAACTCTGACTCGCCATGGCGTACGGCATGTCTGTATCGCGCCGGGATCGCGCTCGACGCCGCTCACGCTCGCCGCCGCAGCGCATCCGCGCCTGACCCGTCATTCTCATTTTGATGAGCGCGGGCTGGGCCATCTGGCGCTGGGTCTGGCGAAAGCCAGCGGACAGCCGGTGGCGGTTATCGTCACCTCGGGTACCGCCGCCGCCAATCTGTATCCGGCCTTGATTGAAGCCAGCCTGACCGGCGAGCGGCTGGTGCTGCTTACCGCAGACCGGCCGGCGGAGCTTATCGACTGCGGCGCCAATCAGGCGATCCGCCAGTCCGGCATGTTTGCCGGTTTCGCCGCCGGCGCGTTGGATTTACCGCGCCCGACGCCGGCGATCCCGGCGCGCTGGCTGGTGAGCGCCGTGGATGCGCTGCTGGCGGATGTCCCCCACGGCGGCGTGCATATCAATTGCCCGTTTGCGGAGCCCTTGTATGGCGCAGACCAGGACGAAGAGGATGACTGGTCACCGGCGCTGGGCGATTGGTGGCAGAGCAGTGAACCCTGGCTCAAGGCCGCGACGGCGCCGTTATTGCAGGCGGAGCCGGACTGGCCCGTCTGGCGCCGGCGCCGCGGCGTAGTGATAGCAGGCCGGACCGACGCCGCGCAGGGAGAGGCGATTGCGCAGTGGGCGCGCACATTGGGCTGGCCGCTGCTGGGCGATGTGCTGTCCCATACCGGGCAGCCGCTGCCCCATGCCGACCTTTGGCTTAACGCGCCGGCGGCGCAGGCGGAACTTGCCCGCGCGGAATTGGTGGTGCAGTTCGGCAGCAGTCTGACCGGCAAGCGTCTGCTGGCCTGGCAGGCCGAGTGCCCGGCCGAAGCGCTGTGGCTGGTGGATCCTCTGCCCGGCCGGCGGGATCCGGGCCATCACCGCGGGCGGCGTATTTTCGCCGCAGCCGCACCGTGGCTGACGTTGCATCCGGCCGTTGCCAATCCCCCTTGGGCCCCGGTTTTGGCCGAGCTGGCCGCCGTCGCCGCGAGGCGGGTAGGTCAGACGCTGCTGCCGGCGGCTGAAGCCGGGTCCACTGACGCGGCGTGGGCCGCGGCGCCGGTGTGCGAAGCGCGGCTGGCCTATCGGCTGCCGGCGCTATTGCCCACGGGTGGAGGGCTCTTGCTTGGCAATAGTCTGACCGTCCGCCTGGCGGATGCGCTGGCGCAACTGCCGGCCGGTTATCCGGTGTGGGGCAACCGGGGCGCCAGCGGGATTGACGGCCTGCTGGCGACCGCCGCCGGTGTGGCGCGGGCCACCGCCAGGCCGCTGCTCGCGCTGCTGGGCGACGTATCGGCGCTGTACGACATCAATTCCCTGGCGTTATTTCGCCATTGCCCGGCGCCGGTGGTAATTTTAGTGGTGAACAATAACGGCGGCCAAATTTTCTCGCTGCTGCCGACAACGCCGGAGACGGTGCGCCAGGCGTATTACGTCATGCCCCAGGCGGTGGATTTCCGCCATGCGGCGGCGCTGTTTGGTTTGGACTACCAGCGGCCGGACAGCATGGGGGCGCTGCGGACGATGTTGGACGCCCTCTGGCGCCGGCAGCCGGCGGCGGGGGCGGCAACAGTGGTTGAGCTGGTGGTGCCGCCGGAGCAGGGGGCTTCTCTTTTGCGCGAACTGGTGGCGGAGATGGCGCGATGACGGGGTGGGCGGCGCGGCACCGGCAAGCCGGCAGCGGGCGACGGCCCTGTCTGGTGTGGCTTCACGGTCTGCTCGGCTCGGGGGACGATTGGCTACCGGTGTTGCCGTATTTTGCCGGCTGGCCACAGCTGACGCTGGATTTGCCGGGCCATGGCGCCAGCGCCGCCCTGCCGCCGCAGCCGTTTGCCGCGCTGTCGGCGGCGCTGGCGCAGACCCTGCGCGGGCTGGACATCGGCGATTACATCCTCATCGGCTATTCCCTCGGCGGGCGTCTTGCGCTGTATCACGCCTGTCACGGTCAGGATCCTCGCTTGCGCGCGTTGTATGTTGAAGGTGCCCATCCCGGTCTGGCGGATGCGCCCGCGCGCCGGCAGTGGTTGCGGCACGATTTGGCGTGGGCGCGGCGCTTTGCCGGCGAGCCGCAGGCGGCGGTGTTGGCCGACTGGTACCGCCAGCCGGTATTTAGCGATATCACGCCGATGCAGCGCGCGGACCTAATACGACTGCGTGCCGGTAATTTCGGCGCGGGAATTGCGGCGATGCTGATGGCCGGTTCGCTGGGCCGTCAGCCGGATCTTCTGGCGCCGTTGCGACGTTTGACCTTGCCCTTCGGTTATCTGTGTGGCGCGCAGGACGCCAAGTTTTCCGCGCTGGCCGAGCAGACGCGGCTGTCCTGGTGGCCGATACCGGCAGCGGGACATAACGCCCATCGCGGCAACCCGCAGGCGTTTGCCGCACAACTTCTTTCTTTGCTGGCTCCGTTTGAATAAAGGAACGCATGATGCTTGAACCTAATGAAGACTCTTGGTATGCCCCCATCGACTGGCGTGATTGCAGCGGCGAGTTCACCGATATCCGCTATCACAAGTCTGCGGACGGTATCGCCAAAATTACCCTTAACCGACCGCAGGTGCGTAATGCGTTCCGTCCGCTGACGGTCAAAGAAATGATGCTGGCGCTGAACGACGCCCGCTATGATGAGGGTATCGGCGTGATTATCCTCACCGGTGAGGGGGAAAAGGCCTTCTGCTCCGGCGGCGATCAGAAAGTCCGCGGCGATTACGGCGGTTATCAGGACGACGGCGGCGTGCATCACCTGAACGTCCTCGATTTTCAACGCCAGATCCGCACCTGCCCCAAACCGGTGGTGGCGATGGTGGCCGGCTATGCCATCGGCGGCGGCCATGTGCTGCATCTGATGTGCGATCTAACCCTGGCGGCGGAGAATGCGGTATTCGGCCAGACCGGCCCGAAAGTCGGCTCGTTTGACGGCGGCTGGGGCGCGTCTTATATGGCGCGCATCGTCGGCCAGAAGAAAGCGCGGGAGATCTGGTTTTTATGCCGTCAGTACAACGCACAGCAGGCGCTGGAGATGGGGCTGGTCAATGCCGTGGTACCGCTGGCGCGTCTGGAAAGCGAAACCGTGCGCTGGTGCCGGGAGATGCTGGCCAACAGCCCCATCGCCTTGCGTTGCCTGAAGGCAGCGCTCAACGCGGATTGCGACGGACAGGCCGGTTTGCAGGAGCTGGCGGGGAACGCGACCATGCTGTTTTACATGACCGACGAGGGGCAAGAAGGCCGCAACGCCTTTATCGAAAAGCGCCAGCCCGATTTCAGCCAATTTAAGCGTAATCCCTGATGCGCTGGGCGTCGCTTTACCGCTACCGTCTGCCGATGCAGCCCGGCGTAGTGCTGGGAAATCAGCGCCTTGTCTGGCGTGAGGGGTGGGTGGTGGTGCTGGAAGCGTCGGGACGGCGCGGCGAAGGGGAAATCGCGCCGCTGCCGGGTTTTAGCCGTGAGAGCCTGGCGGCGGCCGGCACGGCGGCGCAAGATTGGCTGGCGCGCTGGACGTTGGGCAAGGCGTTTGCAGACGAGCTCGCTGCGGCGCCGCCGTCGGTGGGTTTCGGCATCAGTTGCGCGCTGGCGGAACTCGACGACACGCTACCGGCGCAGGCGGACTATCGCAGCGTTCCGCTGTGTACCGGCGATCCCGACGAAGCGCTGGCGCATTTGGCGGGGTTGCCGGGCAAGAAAGTGGCCAAGCTGAAGGTGGGGATGTATGAGGCAGTTCGCGACAGTCTGACGGTGAATATGCTGCTTTCGGCGCTGCCCGACTTGCGTTTGCGGCTGGATGCCAATCGCCGCTGGACGCGCGAGCGCGCGCTCGCGCTGCAGTTTGCCCGCTATCTGGCCCCAGACTGCCTGTCCCGCATCGATTTTCTCGAAGAGCCCTGCGCCAGTACTGCCGATTCGCTGGCCTTCGCGGCGCAAACCGGTATTCCCATTGCCTGGGATGAGAGCGCGCGCGAGCCGGGGTTCACGCTGCGCGCTGACCCAGGCGTCGCGGCGCTGGTGGTGAAACCCGGGCTGACGGGCACGCTGGCGCACTGCCGGCAGACGTTGGATCACGCCCGGCAGCTTGGCTTAACGACGGTGATAAGCTCCGGGGTTGAATCGAGTCTGGCGCTGACCCAGCTTTCCCGTTTGGCGCATTGGCTAACGCCTGCGGTGCCACCGGGGCTGGATACCTTGTCGCTGATGCAGGCGCAATTGCTGCGGTCATGGCCCGGCTGTGATTTACCGTTGTGGTCCTGGGCGCAGTTGGAGTCTGTCGAGACGATGCCATGAGCCAAGGTCTAGCGGGAGGAGGCCATGCCTGAGCACTTTGCGGATTGGCCCTGGCGTCACTGGGCGCAACAGACGCCTGATGCGGTAGCTCTGCACGGGCCGCAGGGGGATGTGAGCTGGCGGCAGGTGGCCATGGCCGTACAGCGGCAGGCGGCGTGCTGGCGACGGGCGGGTGTGCTGCCGGGCTGCGGCGTGGCGTTAATGGGCCAAAATTCGCTGACGCTGCTGTTGGCCTATTTAGCCGCGTTGGCATGCGGTGCGCGGGTGGCGCCGCTCAATCCCCGTTTGCCGGCCGAATTGGTGGCGCGCCGGCTGCCGACGCTCGATATCGCGTTTGGTTATAGCTGTGAAAAAAGGGCCTGGCCGTCGGGCATCATGCCGCTCGACGTCGATCTGTCATTGTTGTCGCCGGCGCCGGTTGCCGTTGACGCTTTAGCGCCCCCGGCAACGCTCTGGGATGCCCAGCGTCTGGCGACGCTGACGCTGACCTCGGGATCGAGCGGCTTGCCCAAGGCGGCGGCCCACCGCTACGCCGCCCATTTATGCAGTGCGGCGGGGGTCGTGGCGCTGCTGGATTTCCGGGCTACGGGCTGTTGGCTCTTATCGCTGCCGCTGTATCATGTTTCCGGGCAGGGCATCGTCTGGCGCTGGCTGTATGCCGGCGCGCGGCTGGCGGTGCGGGAAGGCAAGCCGCTGGAGCAGGCGTTGATGGGGTGTAGTCATGCGTCATTGGTGCCGACGCAGTTATGGCGGCTGCTCGAGGGTTCTGTCGCGGCGCTGTCGCTCAGGGATGTGCTGCTGGGCGGTGCGATGATCCCCGCCGAACTCACGATGCGCGCCGAAGCAGCCGGAATCCGCTGCTGGTGTGGTTACGGACTGACCGAATTTGCCTCAACCGTCTGCGCCGGGCGTGCGGACGGCTCGGCAGGGGTCGGCTTGCCGCTGGCCGGGCGCAGTTTGCGGTTAGTCCAGGGCGAGATTTGGCTGCGCGGGGCCAGCCAGGCCGCAGGTTACTGGCAACAGGGACAATTGCTGCCGCTTGATGAGGGCGATGGCTGGTTTCACACCCGCGACCGCGGCATGATGCGCGCCGGCCAATTGACCATCGCCGGGCGGCTGGATAATCTCTTTTTCTGCGGCGGCGAAGGCGTACAGCCCGAGGACATCGAACGCCTGCTGTCCGGCCACGACGGCGTTCGCCAGGCATTCATTGCGCCGGTGGCCGACCCGGAATACGGCCACCGGCCGGTGGCGGTGGTGGACGCCGACGTTCCGCTGGCGGCGCTGCGTGCCTGGCTTGAGCCGCAATTGTCCCCTTGGCAGCGCCCTGTGGCGTGGCATTACCTACCGTCGGCGCTGCACCAAGGCGGCATCAAAATCCCGCGCGGGGCTATCCACGCCTGGCTGGCGCAGACCTCGGCAGAGTGAACCCAACACGGCTCGCGCCCGCCTCGCCCTCAGGCAATTATCGCATTTCGTGAAAATCCCGCGAACAGGTGTTGTGTTTGTCGATGCCGCTTCTTAAAGTGGCTCTACAGGATCACAGGAGAAGAGCATGCTTAGGGTAGAAATGCTGTGCACGGGCGATGAAGTCCTGCACGGTCAGATTGTCGACACCAACGCCGCCTGGCTGGCGAGCTATCTGTTCGAGCAGGGGATGCCGATGTCGTCGCGCATGACCGTCGGCGACAATCTGTCCGCGCTGGTGGCGGCAATGACCGAGCGCAGCCTGCGGGCGGATGTGTTGATTGTCAATGGCGGCCTGGGGCCGACCAGCGACGATCTTAGCGCGCTGGCCGCCGCCACCGCCGCTGGCGATGAACTGGTAGAGCATGCGGAGTGGCTGGCGAAGATGGCGGCCTATTTCGCCGAACGCGGCCGCGAGATGGCCCCCAGCAACCGGAAGCAGGCCCTCATTCCCGCCAGCGCCGAGCTGATTGACAATCCGGTGGGTACCGCCTGCGGTTTTGCGCTGCAGCTTAACCGCTGCTTGCTGTTTTTCACCCCCGGGGTGCCGTCCGAATTTAAGGTGATGGTTGAGCGCGAAATCGTGCCGCGCCTGCGCGAGCGGTTTGACTTGCCGGATCCGCCGCTGTGCCTGCGGATGACCACGTTTGGCCGCGGCGAAAGCGATCTGGCCAATGAGCTGGACGGCCTGCCGCTGCCGGAAGACGTGGTGCTCGGCTACCGTTCCTCGATGCCGATTATTGAACTCAAACTAACCGGCCCGGCCCATGAACGCGAGGCGATGGAGCAGGTGTGGCAACAGATCCGCGCGGTGGCCGGCGAAAGCCAGCTCTACGAAGGGACCGATGATTTACCGGCCCGTCTGGCGCAGCTGCTGCCGCAGCGGGGGCGGGGGCGGGGGCTGACTCTGGCGCTGGCGGAGCAGTTTACCGCCGGTATGGTCACCTGGCAGTGCCGGAGCGCCGACGTGCCGGTGACGGGGGGCGAATGCTGGCCTGCCGATACCGATAAAGCGGGGGCCGCGCCGCTGGTCGGTTTACCGGCGCTGGCGCAGCAGGCCGCGCAGCTGGCGCAGCGTCACGGCGCCTCGCTGGGGCTGGTGGTAGGGGATTTGGCTCAGGATCATTTCAGCGTGGCGCTGCATACGCCGGATCAAGATTTTGCGCAAACCATCGTGTTGCGCAACAATTTGGCGCGGCATCCGCTGCGCGCCCGTCAGGAAGTGGTGGCGCTGATGGCATTGACGATGCTGCAGCGCTGGCTGCAGGGCAGAGCGGTCTACGCTGAATATGGCTGGGTGCGTCTCGCGGCCACGCTTTGAACCGCGCGTCGCGGCGCCGTCTGGCGCCGCCGCCGGCGATGTCGCTGCTGGCCACAAATAAACCGGGGGCCGTCGCCAAGCGACGGCCCCCTTTGTCATCTTGCCAGGGTGGCTTGTTTTACCGCAGCGGCTTATCCCTCCGGGGTAGCACCGCTTAGCATGATGGCCTATCCTGCCGGGGCAGCACAAATTACCACGATGGCTTATCCTGCCGGGGCAGCACCGCTTACCACGGCGGCTTATTCAACGATGGCGGCTCAGTTAGCTCGGTGGCTTAACCTGCTGCCGTAGCCGATGACGGCGCAAAATCTTCCGCATCTACATCGTAACCTGACGGCTCCCAGCGCAGCGTCAGCAGGCCCAGCAGCGGCGCCAGCGCAATCACCCAGAACACGCCGGTGCCGAGCAGCGCCGTCAATACCGGGAACAGAAACAGCGACAGCGTCGAACTGGCGCGCATCAGCGTCTGATTAAAGCCCACGCCTACGCCGCGCAGCGAGGTGGGGTAGCTTAGAGAGGCGAAGGTCATGCTGTGCGAGCCGGGGCCGACCCCTTGTCCGAACAGGAATATCGCCAGCATGGCGATAGCCAGCCCGGCTTGCATGCCATCGTGTGGGCGGCCGATAAGCGCCAACCCGATGAGCGACACTAATTGCAGGGCATAGCCCAGCACGGTCATAGGCCAGGCGCCAAAGCGGGGCACAAAACGCACCGCCAGCAGCCCGCCGACAAACGCGAACAGGAGGTTTAGCGCCAGCGAGAACAGGATGGTGCTCAGCATGGACTGTTCCAGAAAGCTGCTGAGGATAACCGGCGGACCAAAGGCGACCGCATTATAGGCGAACGAGGAGGCGACGGCGATGATGGTCGCCAGCACCGTCCGCCGCAGGTAAACGCCGCGCAGCAGCGCAGCGTAATTGCGTAAACCGGCTTTGGCGCGGCGGTTAACCTGCGCCGTCGGCGCATCCGGCGCGACCTCGGCATTGATACCGTAGGAATGGCGCAAGATTTTCGCCGCACCGGACAGATCGCCCTGGTTAGCGGCCCAGACGGGCGATTCACTCATATAGCGGCTGCGGATGGCAATAATCACCAGCGCCGGCACGGCGCCGAAACCGAGGATCAGCCGCCATAGCCACGCGGTATGCCCTTCCGGCAACACGCCGTACAGCAACAAGACCAGCAGATAGGAAACGCTGATTGCGGCATACCAGGTGGGACACCACATGGCAATGCTGGCGGCTTTGTTACCCCGCCCGCGCAGGCGAGAAAATTCCGCCAGAAACGCCATTGCCACCGGCAAATCGATGCCCACGCCCAGGCCCATCACAAAGCGCGCGGCGGTAAGCACGTATTCGTTGGGGGCGAAGGCGCAGGCCAGCGCCGCCAGCACGAAAAACACCATGTCCGCCATAAAGACCCGATAGCGGCCAATTTTATCGGTCAGGTAACCGCCGATAAACGCACCGACAATGGCGCCGAAGGTGATGGCCGACGCCACCATGCCGGTCCCGGCCGGGGTGAGGTTGAACTCCCGCGCGACATCCTTAATGCCAAACGCCAGCGCGCCGAGATCGTAGGCATCGAGAAACACCCCGCCCAGCGCGATGGCAATGATAATCGAGGCATGGGAACGATTATCGGTGTGATGATTGACCAGCGCGGAAACATCGCTGGCGCTGCGTATGACATGCCGCTCGCCGGTGGCGCTATGGCCATCGGCTAACGTGGCGACATGCGCCGTACTGAAAAGTAAAGACATAGACGTCGAGGCTTAGGTAAAAATTTTACGGTAGCCAAGCATACCGATTGGCGCAGCGAAAACCAATTCCGTTACGGAATAAGTTACAACTAACGGTTTAATCGGTCTTGATGCCGCCCTTTATGTCATGAGCGTAATGTTGGGGGAAAGCTGTTCCAGCCATTCGGGCAACGGGTTGGAGGCATCGGGAGTAATGATCAACAGCGACAGGTGGGGGAGCCGCGCAATATCCTCCAGCGACGCGTGATGGATAAGTTGGGCAGACACCCGCAGGGTATGGAGGCTGGGCGGCAACCCCTGTGGCCACCGGGTAAAGCCGTTGCCAGTCAACGCTAAGCTTTCTAATGCCGGCAAGTGCTCTTGCAGATTATCCAGGCTTGCCGGGGACATCGGCGCGTGCTGGGAAAGACTGAGGTGCGCCAGCGTTGCAGGTAAATGTTCAGGTAAGCGCGACATGTCACAGGCTTTAAGCTGCAGATCGACCAAACGGTGGGCCCTCGCCGCCAGATTATCGAGCGCATTATCCGCTAACTGAGGCGAATCATTGAGACTCAACGTCGCTAGCCCGACGGGTAAATTGTCGGGAAGACGGTGAATTCGCTTCGCTTGAAACACCTCTACGGTCTGGGGAATATCCCCCTCACACCGCACGTCAGCATAACCGCGTACGTTAAGCGCGATAAGCGCATCGTGGGGGCTGACCGAGCAAATGAGAGGATTGGCCGCCGTCCCGCCACGTTCTTCGGGCGTGAGCGATGGGGTGGAACGCGGGGTTAAACGTAAGCGGGGTGCAGCGGGTTGGCTTGCGGCATGGCTCTCTCTGCCCGGTCGGGGGAATAAGGCCTGCTCATTGCCGGCGTAATCGATTAGTGGCGTTGACTCCGTATAGCGAGGGGGCGTATAGAGAGGCAGCGTCTTTTCATAAGCATAAACGGCGTTCTCCTGATAATCCGCCTGCACGGTATAAGACTCTTTTTGCAGATTCAGCGACAACACCGGTTTAAAGTCTTTATCGGTTATGGTGAACCTTAAATCATTCACCTGCGTAAAGCGAAGACTGTCGCTGAAATTGGCCATCCCCCGCAACTGTTCAAAACAGCTTTTGATGTCATATTTCGTGACATCGGCAGGAGGATGACAGAGTTCATTCAACAGATAGAGACATTTTTTGGTGTCGCCCGCGAAGAAAAAGTCTTTGATCTTTTCCCAGAGCGTCATCGTTGGTGATGCCTCGCTTTTATTCTCCATAATTTCCCCAATGCGCTCCGCGCTGAGGGTATTAGAAAAACAAGAATTTCCGATACTGATTGCCATAACACACCCCAAATGGTTTATCTGCTTAATCAAAAGGACTGCCGGCATTTTCATTCATTTATAATAATTCTCTAATACGGTGTTTTGCGTATCCTGTTGCTTCGTGCCGAGGGCTTCACGCAGATGGTTTCGTGCAGACTGCTTCGTGCCGAGGGCTTTGCGTAGATGGCTTCGTGCAGGCTGCGTCACGCCGAGGGCTTCGCGTGGCTTGTTTCGCGCCGATGGCTCTGTGCAGAGGGAAACCCCATTGCATAGCGCGCGACCACGGCAGGTTTATCGAAGGGAAGGGCGGTGCCGGAGGGGGGGGATAATGGCCTCCGGCCTGAGGGGAAGGACTATAACTCCAGCTCGATATCGTCAACCGGCAGGCAGCAGCAGGGCAGGATTTCCCCTCGGCCAACAAAGGCCAGCGGCTCCTGGTGGTATTTCACCTCACCCGCCAGCAGACGCAGGCGGCAGGCGCCGCAGTAGCCGGAGCGGCACTGGAATTCTACCGGCACCTGGTGCGCCTCCAGCGCGTCCAGCAGCGAGCGGTGCGCTTCGCTGCAGGAAAGCGCGGCACCGCACGGCCGCAGGTGAATAAGGGGCTGCGCCATGTTACAGCTGGAAGTCGCTAAGGTCGTCGCTGTTCACTTCGGCGTCAATCTGGCCTACCAGATAGGAACTGACCTCCACCTCCTGCGGCGCCACCTGCACGTTATCCGACACCAGCCAGGAGTTAATCCACGGAATGGGATTGGAGCGGGTGGCAAAGGGCAGGTCCAGGCCGACCGCCTGCATGCGGATATTAGTGATGTATTCCACATATTGGCACAGGATATCTTTGTTTGAATAACCCCGAGTTTATTAGAGAGTAATTTTGGCAATACTACGCCGCTTCCTCTGATGCTAATTGCAAAGCGTAATAGTTCATTTCGGCTTCAGTAGGAGGGATGTAACCCAGCCGCCCGAGCAGCCTTCTGTTGTTGTACCAGTCCACCCAGTCCACCCAGTCCAGCGTGGCCAACTCCACTTCCGTCCGGTTTTTCCAGCTCCCGCGGTGGATAACCTCCGTTTTGTACAACCCGTTGATACTCTCTGCCATCGCATTATCGTAGGAGTCGCCG
>NZ_FRDB01000328.1 GCF_900143145.1 Candidatus Sodalis sp. SoCistrobi | reverse complement strand
TGCTCATGCTGAGTTTCCAGCACTAGATTAACTGCCCGTTCACGGACTTCCGGAGAGTAACGTTTGGTCGTTGTCATAGAGACCTCCACTTTTAAAGTATAGACTCTAATTTATCCGGGGTGATTCACTCGCTGGCGCCTTCATCCTCGCGTTCCACCTCGCTAACCAGGCTGTTGCCCTCAGCGCTGTGCAGAAGCATGTCGCGCAGCTTTTTGTCCAGTTCTGCCGCCACCTCGGGATGATCTTTCAAAAAGCCGCAGGCATTGGCTTTGCCCTGGCCGATCTTCTCACCGTTGTAGCTGTACCAGGCGCCGGCTTTCTCAATCAGCTTGTGCTTGACGCCCAAATCAACCAGTTCACCGCGAATATTGATGCCTTCGCCGTACATGATCTGGAATTCGGCCTGCTTAAACGGCGCGGCGACTTTGTTCTTCACGACTTTGACGCGGGTTTCGCTGCCCACCACCACATCGCCCTCTTTCACCGAGCCGATACGGCGGATATCCAGGCGAACCGAGGCGTAAAACTTAAGCGCGTTACCGCCGGTGGTGGTTTCCGGGTTGCCGAACATGACGCCGATCTTCATACGGATCTGGTTGATGAAAATCAGCAGCGTGTTGGCGTTTTTCAGGTTGCCCGCCAGTTTCCGCATCGCCTGGCTCATCATACGGGCGGCCAGCCCCATATGGGAATCACCGATTTCGCCCTCGATTTCCGCTTTCGGCGTCAGCGCCGCCACCGAGTCGACGATAATGACGTCTACCGCGCCGGAGCGGGTCAGGGCGTCACAGATTTCCAGCGCCTGTTCGCCGGTGTCTGGCTGGGAGCACAGCAAATTGTCGATGTCGACGCCCAGCTTTTTGGCATAGATGGGATCCAGGGCGTGTTCGGCATCAATAAAAGCGCAGGTTTTGCCTTCGCGCTGCGCCGCGGCGATAACCTGCAGGGTCAGGGTCGTTTTACCCGATGATTCCGGGCCGTAGATTTCGACGATACGTCCCATGGGCAGCCCACCGGCACCCAACGCGATATCCAGAGACAGAGAACCTGTGGAGATCGTTTCTACATCCATGGAGCGATCTTCACCCAGGCGCATGATCGAGCCCTTGCCGAATTGCTTTTCAATCTGGCCCAGTGCTGCCGCCAACGCCTTTTGTTTATTCTCATCAATAGCCATTTCAACTCCTATCAAGCGGGGAGCGACGTCGCTACCCTCTTTCGCCAACGATATGTACCGGCGGTACTGAGTGCTAATTATACTGTATGATTGTACAGTATCAAGCGGATTTTTAGAGAAAAGTGGCAAGCAGCGTGGTCAGCGCGAAATGCACCGCCTGACGACGTACCGCCTCCCTGTCGCCCTCGAAATGCATAAGCTGGGAAAAGGGCTCGTCGTCTGCGTTGGCGAAGCCAAACCAGACCGTGCCCACCGGTTTTTCAATGGTGCCGCCGTCGGGACCGGCGATACCGCTTATCGCCACCGCATAGTCGGCGGACGCGGCGCGAAGCGCGCCGGAAACCATCTCCAGCACCACCGGGTCGCTCACCGCACCGTGCTGCTCAAGGGTCTTGGGCCGCACGCCGAGCAGATCGATTTTTGCCTGATTGCCGTAGGTGACAAAGCCGCGCTCGAACCAGCCGGCGCTGCCGGAGACGTCGGTAATGGTCTTGGCAACCCAACCGCCGGTGCAGGACTCGGCGCAGGTAATAAACGTGTTTTCCCGTTTGAGTGCCGCGCCTAATCGCGCGCTGCGCGCATAGAGTTCGCTGTCGTTTATCATCTTTTTATCCTGAGCCCTTATCGACCTACCGCGATCGTGCAGATAGGGCGGCCCGGCTGTCAATAGGTGTTTATGAAAGATGCATTCCAACTTTTGCCGCGCGGGCCGCCGTTGCGCACGCCCTTGTCACTACCTACGCTATGCACTACAGTTGCAAACGTACGGGGATTGGGTAATGCCTTCAAATAGTTGACTTTTGTGATATTCTGCCTCTATTTGAGGTTTCCACGTGGTTACAGTTTCTGTTCATTGTCCTCGCTGCCATTCAGATGAAATTTATCGACATGGCCTTAGTCCAACTAAGCGCGAACGCTTCCGGTGTCAGTGCTGTCACCGTGTATTCCAGCTTACCTACCGCTATGAAGCGCGAAAGCCGGGAGTTAAAGAGCAGATCGTTGA